>NZ_PTSN01000087.1:0-591 GCF_002965865.1 Escherichia sp. MOD1-EC6098 | reverse complement strand
TACAGTTCTGGTTAATCGTGACATTGTTGAGCGTTCCTGAGTTCGCATTCACACTGCCACTGATATCCGCATTTTTAGCGGTCAGCTTTCCGTCTGATGTCAGGGAAAATACCGGAGGACTGCCACCACTGGTAATGGTGGGGGCCGTCAGGCGCTTCAGGAACACGTCGTTCATGAATATCTGATTGCCCTGCGCCACAAACATCGGCGTTTCATTCCCGTTTGCCGGGTCAATAAATGCGATACGGTTAGCGGCAACCAGAAACTGACTCAGTTTGCCTTCCTCCGTGTCCTCCATGCTGAGGCCAATACCCGCGACATAATGTTTGCCGTCTTTGGTCTGCTCAATTTTGACAGCCCACATGGCATTCCACTTATCGTTGGCGTCCTTCCACTCTTTCGAAAACTCCTCCAGTCTGCTGGCGTTATCCTCCGTCAGCTCGACTTTTTCCAGCAGCTCCTTGCCGAGATGGGATTCGGTTATCTTGCCTTTGAAAAAATCCAGGTAACCTTCCGCATCATCGCTCGCCCGACCGACGGCCTCCACGAATGCCGATTTGCCAACGGTGTTCACACTGCGGATATAAAAGT
>NZ_PTSN01000086.1:0-609 GCF_002965865.1 Escherichia sp. MOD1-EC6098 | reverse complement strand
CCTGAACTTCTTAACATGTTGGATATTAAAGGAAAAATTATCACAACTGATGCGATGGGGTGCCAGAAAGATATTGCAGAGAAGATACAAAAACAGGGAGGTGATTATTTATTCGCTGTAAAAGGAAATCAGGGGCGGCTTAATAAAGCCTTTGAGGAAAAATTTCCACTGAAAGAATTAAATAATCCAGAGCATGACAGTTACGCAATTAGTGAAAAGAGTCACGGCAGAGAAGAAATCCGTCTTCACATTGTTTTCGATGTCCCTGATGAACTTATTGATTTCACGTTTGAATGGAAAGGGCTGAAGAAATTATGCGTGGCAGTCTCCTTTCGGTCAATAATAGCAGAACAAAAGAAAGAGCCAGAAATGACGGTCAGATATTATATCAGTTCTGCTGATTTAACCGCAGAGAAGTTCGCCACAGCGATCCGAAATCACTGGCACGTGGAGAATAAGCTGCACTGGCGTCTGGACGTGGTAATGAATGAAGACGACTGCAAAATAAGAAGAGGAAATGCAGCAGAATTATTTTCAGGGATACGGCACATCGCTATTAATATTTTGACGAATGATAAGGTATTCAAGGCAGGGTTAAGACGTAAGATG
>NZ_PTSN01000085.1:0-623 GCF_002965865.1 Escherichia sp. MOD1-EC6098 | reverse complement strand
GCCCGCTCCTGATCGTGACCGGAGAGATACAGCCCGTAAGCGTAAACCTGCTCCGGATCGTCTGGTTTCTGCTGTGCCAGATTGCGCATCAGGGTATCGGCCTGGCTACGTTGCCCGGCCTGCCAGAGATCCTGCGACAGCCGGTAAGTAATCCATACACTGCCGGGATCCAGCGCCAGCCGTTGCCGCTGAAGCGCTGCCGCCTGCGCCCATTTGCCCTGATTTTCCAGTGCCTCCGCCTGCTGTGCCAGACGATCGTTTTGCAGGCTGCGTTCGATGTCATCAACGCTGCGCCGCTGGCTGGCCGGGAGCGAGGCAATAAACGCTTCGGCTTTTTCCGGTGACTGCTGGCGATAAATATTCGCCAGTCCGCGCACGGCGTTGGTGTTGCTGCTGTCCATGCGCAGCGTCTGCTGATAATAACGTTCCGCGGCGGGGTAATCTTTGCGCGCCATTGCCACATCACCCAGTCCCAGCACTGCATAGCTGTCGGCGCTATCAACACTGCGCGCCTGCCGGAACAACCGTTCGGCCTGCTCTGGATTATTGGCTTTCAGCGCAGCATCACCCTGCTGGATCGCCAGCCAGTAGCGGTTCACTTTCAACAGGCTGTTCCACTTGTC
>NZ_PTSN01000084.1:0-629 GCF_002965865.1 Escherichia sp. MOD1-EC6098 | reverse complement strand
AGGTCTACATCGAGGGGCAACTCCGTACCCGTAGCTGGGACGACAACAACGGCGTCACCCGTTACATCACTGAAATCCTTGTTAAAACCACGGGCACCATGCAGATGTTGGGACGTGCCGCAGGTGCTCAGACTCAGCCGGAAGAGGCACAACAGTTCAGCGGTCAGCCTCAGCCGGAACCACAGCCGGAAACGAAAAAAGGAGGCGCGAAAACGAAAGGCCGTGGACGTAAGGCCGCGCAGCCGGAGTCGCAGCCGCAACCGCCGGAGAGTGACGATTACGGGTTTTCAGATGATATCCCGTTCTGAACGACTGACTGTGACAACCGCCCCGTCCAGTGCGGGGCATCACCGGAGAGATGAGGATGAGCGAATATTTCAGAATACTTCAGGGGCTGCCTGACGGCTCCTTTACCCGCGAACAGGCCGAAGCCGTTGCCGCACAGTACCGGAACGTCTTTATCGAGGATGAGCAGGGAACGCATTTTCGCCTGGTTGTCCGTAATAACGGTGTAATGGTCTGGCGCACCTGGAATTTTGAGGACGGTGCCGGGTACTGGATGAACCATGTCATCCGGGATTTCGGCATTCTTAAGTAAGAGAGGTGCCGGACGGGGACACGTCCGGCAG
>NZ_PTSN01000083.1:0-638 GCF_002965865.1 Escherichia sp. MOD1-EC6098 | reverse complement strand
ATGACCGGGGAACTGAAAATCCGTGGTGTTAATGCGCTGAGGATTTTCAACGAAGCCTTTGGTCTGATTTTTCGTCGTTCGGAAGAGTGCCTGCACCTTATCCCTACCAGTGAAGGTCAGGGCGAGAATGGCGATATTGGTCCACTTCGGCCGTTCACTATTAATCTGCGGACGGGTGAAATATCCATGTCGCATAAAGTGTCTGTTGGCGGCGGTTCTCAGGTCAATGGTGCGCTGGGTATCGGCGTTCAGAACGCGCTGGGCGGAAACTCAATTGCTTTCGGGGATAACGATACAGGTATAAAACAAAACGGCGACGGCATTCTGGATGTTTATGCGAATGGACAGCATGTATTTCGTTTCCAGAATGGTGTGGCGATAGCGTTAAAAAATATTCAGGCCGGAAATGCTAAAAAATTCACGTTATCCAGCGCCAACAACTCCACGAAAAACGCAACGTTTAATTTATGGGGTAATTCATCCCGACCTGTAGTTGCAGAGCTTGGTGATGATTCCGGCTGGCATTTTTACAGTCAGAGGAATACGGATAACAGTATAACGTTCGCTGTAAACGGGCAGATGGTTCCATCAAACTACGGAAACTTTGATGCCCGCTATCAGACCAAAACAGGCGGTGT
>NZ_PTSN01000082.1:0-654 GCF_002965865.1 Escherichia sp. MOD1-EC6098 | reverse complement strand
TTCCCGTTCAGGGACAGGTCAACCAGATAACGCCCCGGTGCATAGCTGCCGTTCAGGGCTGCCCAGACTTCCGGATTAACCCCGACACCACCCTGGATAAAGGACATATCCAGTTTTTCACCTGCAATACCTGTGGCACTGGCAAAAGCAGCTGATACGGCAAGCGCAAGTGCGGCCCGACGGAAAAACACGGACGAAACCGGCTCTGCGACTGCCTTCTTTCCTGCACACACAATCCTTTTCTCCGTTACTGATACGTGACCACAAAGGTCAGTGCCCCCGTGTATTCCCCCGCCTTCACGTTCGCCGGAAACACCGGCTGCGCACGAAAACGAAACTGTCCTTTAGCAGCAAACTCCACCGGGTAATTCACCGAATGACTGTCCTGAGTCAGACGTCCGCGATAATCTGCCTGTGCATCCACCGCCCGCACATCCACGCGAACACCCTCACCGGCACCGCGGGTGACCACGCCCCCTGCGTCCAGCTGGCCCGGGTTACCAAAATCCAGGGTGGCGACCTGCCCCGCCTTAAAGGCTGAGCAGCCCTGAACCGTGGCACCGGACTCATACAGACGCACAGTGAAGTCACGCGGCGGCACAGACGCCCCCGTGGACTTGCGGTAAGTCCCGAATGTCAGCCGGCCACTGTTGC
>NZ_PTSN01000081.1:0-654 GCF_002965865.1 Escherichia sp. MOD1-EC6098 | reverse complement strand
TTCCCGTTCAGGGACAGGTCAACCAGATAACGCCCCGGTGCATAGCTGCCGTTCAGGGCTGCCCAGACTTCCGGATTAACCCCGACACCACCCTGGATAAAGGACATATCCAGTTTTTCACCTGCAACACCTGTGGCACTGGCAAAAGCAGCTGATACGGCAAGCGCAAGTGCGGCCCGACGGAAAAACACGGACGAAACCAGCTCAGCGACTGCCTTCTTTCCTGCACACACAATCCTTTTCTCCGTTACTGATACGTGACCACAAAGGTCAGTGCACCCGTGTATTCCCCCGCCTTCACGTTCGCCGGAAACACCGGCTGCGCACGAAAACGGAACTGTCCTTTAGCAGCAAACTCCACCGGGTAATTCACCGAATGACTGTCCTGAGTCAGACGTCCGCGATAATCTGCCTGCGCATCCACCGCCCGCACATCCACGCGAATACCATCACCGGCACCGCGGGTGACCACGCCCCCTGCGTCCAGCTGCCCCGGGTTACCAAAATCCAGGGTGGCGACCTGCCCTGCCTTAAAGGCTGAGCAGCCCTGAACCGTGGCACCGGACTCATACAGACGCACAGTGAAGTCACGCGGCGGCACAGACGCCCCCGTGGACTTGCGGTAAGTCCCGAATGTCAGCCGGCCACTGTTGC
>NZ_PTSN01000080.1:0-709 GCF_002965865.1 Escherichia sp. MOD1-EC6098 | reverse complement strand
ATCTGCACAGGGCTGGCGGCTTCCGGGGCGGTCATGGTGATTGCTGCTAATGTCATAAAATGTTCTCCTTCCGTCTGTTGCCGCCCCTCGCGGGGCGGCTCACCTCATCAGTTAAAAGCGCGTTTCAGTTCGAGTGTGCGGAGCACCTGCCCGAAGGCCGTGTTTTTCATGGCGGGGATGTGTACACCACGTCCCCGGTGAAAACTCCGGGCTATGTGTCGCCCGAAGGCTTTCAGCACGGGGTCAATTTCCGGCGCGGGGATGTCTTCGCGTCTGAAACGGGGATGACGGCGGGGCTTTACAGCCGCTGCGGAAGGTGAAACAATGCTTACTGTCATAAATGAAACTCCTTATGACAAATTGGTTAACAATGCCGTCAAAATTGGTTGCGCAATTCTTACGGCGTGGATTAAGCAGGTCCCTGACCTGCTTTTTTCATATCTGCGTCTGACGTTTTCCGGTGTATTCCTCCTTCTGTTCCTGCGTTCTCATTACCTGCCAGCCGGATGACTGACAGAACAAATAAATGCGTATTGCCGGAGCCTGAAATAAATCCTGATTTTTAAAGAACATCACCCGTTGAGTTTCGGGAGCCGCGGTTTTGACGTTTCGCGGGAACCTGCTGCTGTATTCCCTGTGGTATGAACTTCACCCGTTTGAGAACCTTCGCCGCAAGGGGCATCACTGCCACGGCCTGACGCACCTGTCC
>NZ_PTSN01000079.1:0-720 GCF_002965865.1 Escherichia sp. MOD1-EC6098 | reverse complement strand
CGTGCAGCATGTACCGGAAAAAGAAGCCATCGTGGATAACGGGGCGCACTTTGACGGCGACCAGAGCGGCACGGTGAATGGTGTCACGCCGCCAGCGGTGCAGCACCTGACCGCCGAAGTCACCGCAGACAGCGGGGAATATCAGGTGCTGGCGCGCTGGGACACGCCGAAGGTGGTGAAGGGCGTGAGCTTCCTGCTCCGTCTGACCGTAACAGCGGATGACGGCAGTGAGCGGCTGGTCAGCACGGCCCGGACGACGGAAACCACATACCGCTTCAGGCAGCTGGCGCTGGGGAACTACAGGCTGACAGTCCGGGCGGTAAATGCATGGGGACAGCAGGGCGATCCTGCATCGGTATCGTTCCGGATCGCCGCCCCGGCAGCACCGTCGAGGATTGAGCTGACGCCGGGCTATTTTCAGATAACCGCCACGCCGCATCTTGCGGTTTATGACCCGACGGTACAGTTTGAGTTCTGGTTCTCGGAAAAGCGGATTACCGATATCAGGCAGGTTGAAACCACAGCCCGCTATCTTGGTACGGCGCTGTACTGGATAGCCGCCAGTATCAATATCAAACCGGGCCATGATTATTACTTTTATATCCGCAGTGTGAACACCGTTGGCAAATCGGCATTCGTGGAGGCCGTCGGTCGGGCGAGCGATGATGCGGAAGGTTACCTGGATTTTTTCAAAGGCAAGATAACCGAATCCCATCTCGG
>NZ_PTSN01000007.1:0-204513 GCF_002965865.1 Escherichia sp. MOD1-EC6098 | reverse complement strand
GCGGGTTTTCGTTTTCGGGGTTTAGCTGAACGGGCCATATAACCACCTGAAAGACAATGACATTGCTTGTTTTTATAACGGTAATCTCAGGCCATGACAAGCCGCAGCCGCCAGGCTGCCTACTCGATGTTGGTGGAGCCGTCGTCGATACAAATTTTCATGTCGCTTTTCCTTATGTTGATTAATTAATTGTTTACAGGATTTTTAAATCCCGCTTTTGCCTGTTTTGTGCGCGCTTCATATATCGCGGCACGTTTTTTGCTCATTTACGGGATTTGTGAATCCCGTTTCTGTCTGTTTTTTGTTTCCACTGGTCAGGCTACCCCGCAGCAGGTCTGCTTTGCGGTGGGCGCGTTCAGTGGTTTCACTGATTCTCTGTGCGTGCTCTGCGTCGCGGATGGCGCGCAGCATGTCAGAAAGCACGGTAACGGGGGTTTTCATGGTGTTCTGGTCTTGCTGAAGTGTGGATGCCAGGCGTGCGGCGGCTTCAGGGTCTGATGCCCCTAGTTGTTCCAGATAGCTGGCGACCGGGTTATGGCGGATCTCCGTGCTGCTTACGCCGTGGTTACGGCTCAGGCGTTGCCAGAGCTGCGTGATTCGGCTGTCCTGGCGGGTATCCGGTTTACGTACAATTTCATATCCCTGCGGTGCAATGATGCTGCCGTCAACGTACAGGCTGCCGCCCCGTAACAGGTGCTGCATCTGCTGTTCACCGATATGCAGGCCGAGAGATTCGGCAGATTCCCGCCATTCTTTAGCGAGTAACTCGTGGTTATCAGGCAAAGGCTGTGGCTGTTTGCGGCTCTGTGACCAGTTCTGCATTTCATCACTGCTGTTTTTTGCCTGTTTGTCACGCAGCGAACGCATCAGCGCCCGGCGTTTGTGCCGTTTCAGTGAGCGCATCCATTCATCCACATCAACGCCGTCAGGAAGCTGCGGCCACGGTGCTGGCCGTTCTTCCGGCTGTTCTGTCCCGTTGTTGTCCGTTTCCTGTACACGGGGACAGTTATTGCCACGAGTCCAAGGGGCGGCAGGGCCGCCCTGAAGGTCAAAACCATTTTCGCGGACGCTGTCTTCTGCTTCAGGTTTACGTCTTACCAGTTTCCAGTTATCCGGGTGCGTGCACACGCGGGAGGATTCCCCGATGAGCGGCGACCAGATCCCGTAAATCTGTACGCTCTGTTCGCCGTAATCGTTCAGCTCATCTGCGAGGTCGTAGGCGGTGCGAATCAGGTAGTCCTTGCGTGGAACAAGTACGCCGCCCTGTTTTTCAATGTAGGTGGCAAAACACCCGGCATCAGCGGCAGCGAGTACCGCATCCATTGCATCATCCTTCAGCCGTTGTGGGCCTTCCGGGTTGCGTGCCATCTGGCTGGCAAGGCGGCGCAGTTCACGCCACACCTGACGGGAGGGGATACCAAAGAACTGGAACTGGCGGACACGGTGAAGGCGCGCCCAGCCGATGGCGCGCTCCACGCTCTCGGTCATTGATTTTCCAGTTTCGTGGTCAACGCGTGGCTTGCCCGTTTTCGGGTCGATGCCATCCACGGCGCGGCTGTCCAGGTTCTTTCCGATGTAGGTGGCGATGTAGCTGGTTGGCGTGCCTTTTGAGCCGTCGACGTACTCCGCCTTAAAACGCGGAGTTATGTCATCACCCAGCTCGTGGCGGTCTTCCTGAATGGCAATATCGCGGGTGATGGCCACGATGCCGTCGATTTCTTCCGGATGAGCAAAGACCATCATATGCCAGTGCACGGTGCCGTCATGGTGAGGCTCCACCGTGCGGATGCCATACCAGCGCAGGCCGTCGCGGTTCAGTTTTTTGCGGACCGCCGCAAAAAACGTGTTAACCAGGTAATCGCTGGAGTCGCGCATGGTGGCCCCGTTCCATTTGGGATTCGGATGACCGTTCTCTGTTGTGGCGTGGTATTTTGACGGGCAGGTGACAGTCAGAAACACCGCTTTGTCGCCACGGGCTTCGGCCAGAAGTTCCAGCCCCTTCATGGTGGCCATCATTTCTGCCTTACGGTGAACCGGGTTACTTACTCCTGCGTAATACACTGTCTCGAGATCAATCGTGAACCCGTCTTCGTTTTCCAGCATGAAACTTTTCAGGAAATCGCGTGTTTTCTCGCGCTGTGCGCGAAACTCACTTAACGCGTCCTGGCTCAGATAAGGCGATGTTTTTCTGGAAACCAGACAGGCGGCGCGGAGTTGTTCTTCTCTCCACTCGCAACGTAACAGCCACAGTTTGCGTTTCCACCATTCCGCACAGGTCAGGCGAAGGATTGCACCCGGCAGCAGTTCTGTGTCCGGTTCGTTCCTCCGGTCTTTGTCTGTTGTCAGTGCGTCATAATGCGGAGGCATGGCGTGCAGGTGTAACGCCATGCGGGCCAGCATCTGATACGCCTTCAGCGTTACATCCATGGTCAGCTCGCCATCAGTCGCGCCAAAGCCATCGCAGAGTTTTTCGAAGGTGCTGCTGAACATCGCCGCCGTCATGGTGGCCAGCGTCTGTATCTGGTGTTTGTTGAGCTGCGGGAGGTAAAGCAAATCATCCAGGCGTTCGTGTCCGGCAAGGGAGCGATAACCCGGTGTCAGCCAGCGGTGGTCGGTGCGGTCCAGGCGTTCGAATATTTTGCGCAGGGTTCCGCGCGCGTAGCGTTCAGCCTGCCAGCTCTTTTTGCCTTTCCGGCGATCAGCTTCCTGTTTTTTGCGCAGGAAGGAGAGGTGGCGAATAAGCGGATCGCGCAGATAGGACGGCAGCAGGCGCAGCGAGGCCATGGCTTCATCCACCGCGCCGCGTGCCTGCTTTCTGGTGTCTCCTGCCAGTGTGATGGTTTTGTCCTGTTTTTCCTGTGCGTCCAGGCTTTTATTAATCAGGTTGCCCAGCGGTGTGGCGGAGAACGCCGCATCAGCCATTTCCTGGCGGCGTTCGTTCTCTGCCCGGTAGGCATCCAGCCAGGAGGAAAGTGCGGATTCAGGTGCGGGGATCTCCGTTCCTTCACGTCCTACTGCGTGGCGCGGTTGTTGCCAGTCCCTGATGTACTCTGTCGTCATACTGATTTACTTCGTCATTCCGTTCAGAGTGTCACGACAAACGGCAGCCAGCCGCTGAATCTCCAGCACAGTGTCTTCTGTGTCGGCATGGTGGTGTGTGATGCGGATGCTGTCGGCAATCACATCGACGATTGCAGAGGATGGGCGCTGGTAAATGCCAATAACGGACGGGGTGCCACCTTCAATGCGGTAAAGCCTGTAATTTCCCTCGTGGCTGTCAATCATGTAGCGACCATCAATAACAATCTTTCCGTCAGCGAGCTGCGGTACAGGCAGGGATTTCAGGTACATGTCATAACGTTCACGCACGCGAACGGCAAGATCACGCTCTGTGTTGAGCAGGTATTCAAGAAAGTCGTTGGCGAGAATCATTGCGGCAATCCTCTTGTTACAGATGTGCGAAGGCCTCCCGCCGCAAGGTGCAGGAAAGGCCCGGAACAGGAATTAATGGAGTTTGTTTTGCTGCTGGATGAGATCCTGAAGAGACAGGAGGTCTTCCGCCAGATAGCTGAATACAGCGGCGCAGTAGTCGGCTGAAATAGTGCTGTTGAGTCTGTGCAATGTGTTGGATTGCATGATAAAGGCGATGTGTGCAGCGCGGGTGAGTCTGCGGTCGATTTCAGTCTGGATGTGACGACGCTCCGCGATAGCGCGGTGCTGTTTGCGGTTTGCCATGATGTGGCCTCTCTGTTAGTCAGTTTTGAAAACTCACCATCCAGAGGTTCCAAGCTCGGGGTGGTGAGACGTACAGGGTTGGAACTACCGGCTAACAGAGGACCCGGCCCAGCTGATGCTGGCCCTGTACGCCCCACCATAATTCTGACGCGAAAAAGACGTGGCGATACGGCACGCACAAAAAAACCGCTGGCGCGGTTGTGCGCTCTGTTAGTCTGCGGGGTTCCAATCCCGGCACCCGTTTTATGAGGCGCAGCGGAAATGTAACCTGACTGATTGCGGCATGGCAAGCGGTTTTTTTGTGTGTGCATAGTGGTTACTCAGTCCGGTAGCAGTTCGCAAAGCACGGTGTCAGCGGCGGTATATCGTGCGTAAAGCCGGGCGGGAACCCATCTTTTAAGGGATATCCCGGCTGTGTCCCGGATGTGCTTCCTGATTTCGCTGAATGTCATCCCCTTCTCATCACGCAGTTCAGTTACCAACTCCACCAGGTGATCGCTGTATCTGGTTCTGTGGTGGAGTTCCCCGTATTTCCTGAACCGATACCCTCTTTTTCTCAGGTTCAGTTCCACCGTGGATGGCGAGCGCCCCAACTCATTCGCGAGTTCCCGGATAGTTTTTGTGTGGCGATTCCTGATGAGCATGCTAAGTTCTTTTGTGCTCAGGTGGGGGCGTTTGGCGTGAATAACCCCCTGAGAGAGCAAAAGACGAATGCGGCTTCGTATTGCTGACTCGGTTCTCTGAAGGTGCTTTGTCAGCTCCGGCGCTGTGTGGGAGTGGTATAACGTGGCTAAAAGTTCATCCTCCTGCTGTGTCCATGGCTTTACATGTGCCGGAGCCACACCAGGAGTACCCATTGGTTTGAGTTTCATTGTGATTTGCTCTCTTACTGGTTAAGGAAAAAATCGAAAACGTTGTCGATGCGCATCATGAGTTCGCGCTGCATCGCTTCTGGTGTTTCTGGTTCGCCAGGTGATCCAAACCCAGCGAAGAAATCACCGATCTCGCTTTGAATGAGTTCCTTTAGTGTTGGCGGGGAGCTCAGGCGCGTGCGGCGATGTCTGCGTGTAATTCTCCTTCTGTTCATCCGTGTGACTCCTGTACCCGTCGGACAGGGCTCACACGGAATGGCAGTGATTTTTGGGTAGACATTCTTTGTACGGCAGTCGCCAGTTCGCGTGGTTCCTGGTGGTTGATGGTGCTCATGCTCTGGCTTCCTTCAGTAGCTGGTTAAACATGTGGGTTAGTGGGTTGCCACACCCGAACGGCATCGGGTTTACGTGGTAAGAAGCCCGGCCTCCTGTTTTGCGAGCGTGACCACCTGTGCTGCGGTTTGTTCTGATGACTAAGCCGCTGCGCCAAAGTCGGCGTAACTCAGCATTAATGGCTGTGGTTGGAGTATTCAGTGCTGCGGCGATTTCTCCGCCGCTACAACCCGGATGAGTAGCGATATAGTCCAGAATGGTCATCTGCGTGACTCTTGTACCTGTCGGATAAGATTCACCTGCACCACGTTGGTGGCGCAGAAGTAAGTGTCGTCAGTGAGATAAATGTGATGCGCGTCAGGTTGCGAACGGTGACGGTCGATCGTTTTAATCAGCCGTTCGTCAACTTCGTATTCACGCCCTCTGGAGGTGAAACGAATGACGGAAAAACGCTTAATTGCCATTGCGCCCCCTTTGTCCAGTAACCCTATGCGTTAAATACGGTGTGTTGGGCGTCATCAATGAATGCAACTTGAGAGCGCTCTATCAGGCGGAGATTTGTCAGAATTTCTGACTCTCTTATGGGGTAAGGGGTAATCAGGTATTTGTCCTGCAATCCGGCGATAATGGTGTATTGCTGTGGCTCCGAGCCAATTGTGTAAATAAGGCGTCCGGTGTTAGACAAATCCAGTCCGGTGACTGGTTGTGTTCTGAGAACCGTTAGTTCAGCATCCTGTTTTGCGATAATTTTGGCTGCTTCTGCCGTGACTCTTGCGACTATCAGTGTGTGGGTTGCGACGTCCATATGTGCATTTGCCACGGCTTTTTTCGCTACTTCGTTTTCTGTCTTTGAAATTTCTTTCAGTGCTCTGATGATACCTTCTTCTTTTGCGTGCATTTTTGTATCTCCGTTATTTGCGTGTGCGAATACCTCCGTTAATACGGATGGTTTTCACGTTTTCTTATTTAATTTGATGTTTTATTTGTATCGTTATTCACCAGTGAAAAAGCGTTCAATCTTTTTTACTGAATGAATAATTCGCATAATCCCAATGGCGCAGGCCACCGAAATAATCAGAACAAGCCATGAGATAAATATACTCATGCAATATTCCCCAGCTTATACGGTTCAATATGTTCCCCGCATTCTGCGGCACAGATCAGCTCGGAAAGTTCGTTAAGTGCATCCAGATCATCAGCGTAAAAAGCCACGTCATACAGACTCCGGATTGCCCTGGTCAATGAGTCACGGGCTGCACGTTCAGCATGAGCGCCTGATGCGCTTAAGCGAAAATAAAAACGCTCAAGTGCTTTGTTAATGAGAGTTTTATATTCTTTGCCCATCACAACGCCCTTTAATCTGCTTTCTTAATTTCAGCTTCTGAATCCATACAAATAATTTCGATATAGGGTTCATCGCTATTAGCCTGACGCGCTTTTTCAGCTTCGTTAATGGCTTTGCGAACGGTCTGGTACGGAAGCTCCACGATCAGTTGCGCGTTGTTCGCATAAACGTGAGTAACTGCTTTTTTTTCTGCCTGGGCTACAGCATCAATAGCTGATGCACGTAATAACAGTTCACCGCGAAAATCAATAAAACGGATAAATACACCTTGTGCATACTCTTTGGTCATAAATCACCTGTTATAAATCAACCTGTTTAATAAAACTTTGTCCGCGAAGCAGACGATCAACCGTGCGAAGTGCTTCGTATAATGTGAAATCCTGCCCGAACTGATTGTCGCCGCTGCTCAGTGCAAAAATGCGGTTTCCAGTAAACGGATTGCGTGGGCATTTGTGGACCACGATTCCAGCTTTCTCAATCAACCAGGCGTGCTCGCCGATTTGTTTTACTGGGTAGCCATCCGGCGTTGCGTGTGTTTCGCTCAGGCTGTAGCGAGAGTTGCTACGTGATGCACTGGTAGCGAAACGGTTAGCATGGCGTTCCGCACCGTTGCGGAATCGCTGCCGTGAAGAATTACGTCGTTGCTTCATACAAAAAATATCCTGCTGCTGTTGCGAATTTGTGCCGGGTTTTAGCCATGCCCGGCGCATGGTTTTGTGGTATTTTTCCACCGCCCGCAGTCTTGAAGGGGCTGTAAAGGGCGCGTGTTCAACCAACCACAAAGGAATAAATATGTCCTATGATAAAAAGGTTATTGATGCGCTAAATGCGGCAATTTCTGTGTTAGGGGAAGCGCCGATCAATCCTCCGAATAAAGGGGAGCCATCAAAAACCATTCGTCAGCTCGCGAATGACTTGCGTACTCTTGCGTTAAGGAAATATCCTCAGGCAAGTACATGGATTCTTCCTGAGTGATTATTTAACTCCAGTGCCGGAGATTTTCTCTGGCACATTTCCGACCTCAATAACCATGTTGTCACTGCTTAAAATTTGTCGATAAAGCTCAAAGACTTCTTTGGCGGGAAAACGGAGCGCAACGCCGTATATTGGTTCTAAAATCATTCCAATCGTCTCTTTGACGTCATCTCGACAAAAATGACCGTATTCATCGTCGGGACGTAGGGTGACATCTTTCAAATCTTCGCCATTCTGAAGCTTTGATTTAAATGCCATCAGGTCAGCGAACGTTCTGTGTAATTCGTGGTAGTCAATGCTGACTTCAACCTGTGGTTTGCCCGGAAAAACCAGCAAAAGCTTCTGGTGTGGTTTTTCGTTTTTCAGGGTTTCCAGTCGTTCCAGTAGCTCTTTATCTGTGCTATCAGTATTCATGTTTATAGTCCTGCCTGCAGTGCACTGATGCTATTGCGTTTTAGAACCCGATGCTCTTTACCGGTTGTGCGGCGATAAGTCTTCTTGTCACGCATCAGACGATCAATGTAGTGTTTTTCTTCTGGAGTGATGAGAGCGCGGCAATGAGCAACAGCTTTCCAGTATTCTTGCAACATGATGAAGCGTTTAGGGCGCTTTGACCCGGGCATGCCTTCTCTATGAACTGGCACCTGCGCACGATCCATCAGGTTGCGCACCGATTTGAGGGTGCGACCAGTTAGATAAGCAAACTCTTCCGGAGTGGCGAAGATTTGTTTTTGTAGCTCTTCTAGGCTGATGTCTCTGATACGCGCAGCTTGTGTTTCTGTCATTTTGCAGGTACGCAGAGCTCGTCCGTTGTCTAGCGGGAACTGACGTAAAAAATGAGTTTCCATATTTAATTCGTTTTCTCGCATTTCTTTCATTTGATAAACTCCACTGCTTGAGGCTTGTTGAGGCATGTTTAGCTCAGCAAGCCCTTGGTGTTGTGAGCGGTCAACGCCGCTTGCGAGTGTCAATTGATGTATACAATGAGAGATCTGATATATTATGTCAATACCACAACATGAAAAACTACAGTTAATCCGAGATTCAGAACGCCTTAAATCTAAGCAAGTTGCTGATTTGATTGGTGTAAATTATGGTACGTACAACGGTTATGAGCTAGGCAAGGCGAAAATGTCATTGGAGGCTGCGATCAAACTCTTTGGTCATCCCCGTTTCCATAAGTATCAAGATTGGTTCATGTATGACCGTATAGACCCTAGCCGAGGTCAGATCGCCCCGGCTCTTGCACACACTGGGCCAGAGACAACACAATCTGGCCCCTCCGGGAAACAGATTGGTTAACGCTTTATAAACATTACATTTTCACCATTTGTTTTCAGGATGGCGAACTGACTGTTGGAGGGGCTTCTTGTGTCTGTTAAGAAGCTCGAAGATGGTCGCTATGAAGTGGATGTAAGGCCGCGCGGGCGCGACGGAAAGCGTATCCGGCGGAAGTTTGAGAGAAAAGCGGAGGCGCATGCTTTTGAACGAAGCATCATTGCAAAGTATCAGAACCATGACTACCTGAGTCGTCCTGCAGACAAGCGGCGACTGAGTGAGTTTATCGCTTTGTGGTGGCAGCTCATTGGACGTAATAAGAACTACGCTAATCGTAGGCTTAGTGCGTTAAGCTGTATTTGCCAGGATATGGGGGATCCCATGATTTACCAGATTGATGGTCGATGCCTTATCGAATACCGGGCATATAGATTGGGGCAAGGTATAAAGGCTTCAACGATTAACCATGATCTTTTTGCTCTGAGCGGTATGTTTAAGGCGATGGCTGAGATCGATGAGTTTCATGGGGATAATCCTGTAGAGGCAATATCTGCTTTAAAAGAGCCAAAAACTGAGATGTCTTACTTTACCGAGTCTGAGGTTAAGCGGTTATTATCCTTATGTACTGGTGATTATTTCCGGATTGCTGTTCTCTTGCTTGCAACTGGTGCGAGGTGGGGTGAGGCTTATCAGCTCAAAGCGGAAAATATTGTGGGTAATAGGGTGATATTTACGCTTACAAAAAATGGCGACCGACGAGTTGTTCCCATTTCAGAGGAGGTTGTAAATATTGTAAGGCATCGAGAATCTGGTCGACTTTTTCGTGTGAGTTACAAAACTTTTCGTTTAAAAATGAAAGAGGCAAAACCTAATTTACCTGATGGTCAGGCAGCTCATGCATTGCGTCATACGTTTGCTACTCATTTTATGATGAAGGGCGGGAATATAATTGCGTTACAAAGAATTCTTGGTCACGCAGATATTTCACAAACAATGACATATGCTCATTTTGCACCTGATTATTTATTGGATGCAGTGAATTATAATCCTCTTGTAGGAATGTCCACATTGTGTCCACACTTTGGAGGCAAAGTGGGGATTTTAGAGGGTAGTTAAGTCTGTAAAATGTTGAATTGGCGCAGTATGTTACGGTACTGCGCCTATTGAGATCCTCCCAGCAAGGGGAAGGTCAAGAAATTAATTAATCACCAGGATAAAAGTCAGTGAAGATTAAAAAATTGGCTCAATTTCCATCAGAATCAGACAATTATCTCTTTGTTTTCCTGTAGTTAATTTGCGGGTGCTAAGTTAAATCAGGATGCCTGAAAATTGGCATCGGGGTGAGGAATAACCTCCCGCATCTATAAAAAGGAGTTAACAAAAGATGTCAGATGCAAAAAATTTACAGCAGGCAGTGGACCAGGCATATACCCAATATCATTCACTGAGCGGCGGACAAAATGCCGATTACATTCCCTTTCTGGCGAATGTCCCCAGCCAACTGGCGGCAGTGGCTATTGTGACTTGCGATGGTAGCGTCTATCGCGCGGGTGACAGTGATTACCGCTTTGCGCTGGAATCCATCTCGAAAGTCTGTACGTTAGCCCTCGCGCTGGAAGATGTCGGCTCGCAGGCGGTTCAGGACAAAATTGGCGCTGACCCGACCGGATTGCCTTTTAATTCAGTCATCGCCTTAGAACTTCATGGCGGCAAACCGTTGTCGCCACTGGTGAATGCAGGTGCTATCGCCACTACCAGTCTGATCAAAGCCGACAATGCCGAGCAACGCTGGCAGCGGATTTTACACATCCAACAACAACTGGCTGGGGAGCAGGTGGCGCTCTCTGATGAAGTGAATCAGTCAGAGCAGACCACCAACTTCCACAATCGCGCAATTGCCTGGCTACTGTATTCCTCCGGATACCTCTATTGCGATGCGATGGAAGCCTGCGACGTGTACACCCGTCAGTGCTCCACGCTTATCAATACCGTTGAACTGGCGACGCTTGGCGCGACGCTGGCGGCGGGCGGTGTTAATCCGCTAAGCCAAAAACGTATTCTTCAGGCCGATAATGTACCGTACATCCTGGCCGAAATGATGATGGAAGGACTGTATGGTCGCTCCGGTGACTGGGCGTATCGCGTGGGGTTGCCCGGAAAAAGCGGCGTTGGCGGCGGTATTCTGGCGGTCGTACCTGGCGTGATGGGTATTGCCGCGTTCTCGCCACCGCTGGATGAAGAAGGCAACAGTGTTCGCGGACAAAAAATGGTGGCATCGGTCGCTAAACAACTCGGCTATAACGTGTTTAAGGGCTGATCATGATGAACACGGAAGGTGATAACGATAACAAACCCCTCGGGCTATGGAATGTCGTTTCCATCGGCATTGGGGCGATGGTGGGGGCGGGGATCTTTGCCCTGCTGGGGCAGGCCGCGTTGTTAATGGAAGCCTCGACCTGGGTCGCCTTTGCCTTTGGCGGTATTGTGGCGATGTTTTCCGGTTATGCCTACGCGCGGCTTGGGGCGAGTTACCCCAGTAACGGCGGGATTATTGACTTCTTTCGTCGGGGATTAGGTAATGGCGTCTTTTCGCTGGCTCTATCGTTACTGTACCTGATGACGCTGGCGGTGAGTATCGCGATGGTGGCTCGTGCCTTTGGCGCTTATGCCGTGCAGTTTTTGCATGAAGGCAGCCAGGATGAGCATCTTATTTTGCTGTACGCACTGGCGATCATTGCGCTGATGACACTATTTAACTCCTTAAGCAATCATGCGGTAGGGCGGCTGGAAGTGATCCTCGTCGGCATCAAAATGATGATCCTGTTGTTGTTGATCGTCGCAGGCGTCTGGTCGCTACAACCAGCGCACATTTCTGTCTCTGCACCACCCAGCTCCGGCGCGTTCTTCTCCTGTATTGGGATAACCTTCCTTGCTTATGCGGGCTTTGGCATGATGGCAAACGCAGCGGATAAAGTGAAAGATCCGGCGGTCATTATGCCACGGGCGTTTCTGGTGGCGATTGGCGTTACCACGCTACTCTACATTGCGCTGGCGCTAGTGCTACTTAGCGATGTTTCGGCATTAGAGTTAGAAAAATATGCCGATACCGCCGTAGCGCAAGCCGCTTCTCCGTTGCTCGGACATGTGGGTTATGTGATTGTGGTCATCGGCGCTTTACTGGCGACGGCCTCAGCCATCAACGCCAACCTGTTTGCCGTGTTTAACATCATGGACAATATGGGCAGCGAGCGCGAACTGCCGAAATTAATGAATAAATCCCTGTGGCGGCAGAGTACCTGGGGAAACATCATCGTAGTGGTGTTGATTATGCTGATGACGGCGGCGCTGAATTTAGGCTCGCTCGCCAGCGTCGCCAGTGCCACTTTTTTGATCTGCTACCTGGCGGTGTTTATGGTCGCTATCCGCCTGCGTCATGATATTCACGCCTCGTTACCGATCCTTGTTGTTGGCACGCTGGTTATGTTGTTGGTGATCATCGGGTTTATTTACAGTCTGTGGTCACAGGGCAGCAGTGCGCTGATGTGGATTATTGGCGCACTATTACTAAGCCTTATTGTGGCAATGGTAATGAAACGGAATAAAACGGTATAAACTTTTCTGTGCGCGGTGCTTTCTGTACTGCGCTTTTATTTTTATCCTTAAATTAATCTCCTTTCTTATGCCTTTAATAAATAATTCACAAAAAAAAGATATATAGACGATAAAACTGTGATTTCTATCACTTCCTGGTATGGATTATTCTTAACAAGGATGATGGTAATCTAAAAGTCGTAGTGTATTCTTAATAAATGACGTATAAGCTTTTCAACTGCATTTCTTTTAAAGGGGGAAGTGAAAACGAAAGAGATGCGCAAGTTATTACCCTTCTTAAATAAAATGATGCTGGTTATAAAGATCAGTTAAAATAATGACCTGGAAGGAAGTGACTTACCTATGGCGCGATTACAATTAAAAAACCGTAAAAATAAAGGTCTGATATTTTTAATAAGTTTTATTGTGATGGGAGGAGACGCGCTTGCTGCACCGTTACCACAATGGGCTAATGCCCCTGCGGTTACGCCGGTTGCCAGTTTATCCTTACAGGAAAGTATATTACGCGCATTTGCCCGCAATCCTGACGTCACCCAACAGGCGGCGCAGATAGGTATTGGCGAAGCGCAAATCGATGAAGCCAAAAGTGCCTGGTATCCGCACGTGGGTTTAACCGGCAACGCAGGCCCGTCGCGACAAACTGACTCCAGCGGCAGGCTGGATAACAACGTTTCTTATGGCATAACCCTGACGCAACTGGTGTATGACTTTGGTAAAACTAACAACAATATCAAACTGCAAACTGCCGCTCGTGATAGCTACCGCTTTAAATTAATGGCCACCCTGACAGATGTCGCAGAGAAAACGGCGACCGCCTATATGGAAGTTAGCCGTTATCAGGCTTTGTGTGACGCGGCGCAACGCAATATTCACTCGCTGGAAAATGTCTATAACATGGCGGCACTGCGCGCCAATGCCGGGCTGAACTCATCTTCTGATGAATTACAGGCCCAGACGCGTATTGCCGGAATGCGCTCGACGCTGGAGCAATATCAGGCACAGATGGCCAGCGCCAAAGCACAACTGGCGGTGCTGACCGGCGTACAGCCGGAGGCGATAGCCGCGCCGCCAGGCGAATTAGCCGAACAGCCAGTATCGCTAAAAAATATCGATTATCAGTCCATCCCACTGGTGCTGGCGGCAGAAAACTTACGCCAGTCGGCTCAGTACGGGGTAGAAAAAACCAAAGCGCAATACTGGCCCACGCTCAGTATTCAGGGGGGCAAAACGCGCTACCAGACCAGTGACCGTTCGTACTGGGACGACCAGTTACAGTTGAACGTCAATGCGCCGCTGTATCAGGGGGGCGCGGTTTCTGCTCAGGTGCAACAAGCCGAAGGGCAACAAAAAATCTCTGCCTCGCAGGTCGAACAGGCAAAACTGGATGTGCTGCAACGGGCGTCGGTGGCGTATGCCAACTGGACCGGTGCACGGGGTCGTGAAGAAGCAGGTTTAGCGCAATCCGAAAGCGCGCACAAAACGCGAGATGTGTACCAAAATGAATATAAATTAGGCAAACGCAGTCTGAATGATCTATTAACCGTCGAGCAAGATGTCTTTCAGGCGCAATCGGCTGAAATAAATGCCAATTATGATGGTTGGGTCGCAGCAGTTAATTATGCCGCTGCGGTTAATAACCTGATTCCATTAGCGGGAATTAAACAAGGCTTATACAACGACTTACCCGACTTGAAATAATCCTGCCATTATTAATAGTAGGGCTACATCGTTATTAAGTGATTTTACTCGTCATGCTTCAGGTTAGCATGAATTGCGGCTGCGTATCCTCTCGCTTGCCACCTTTCTGCAACTTGAATTATTTAGAGTAACCCTTTGTCTTATTAAGATAAATGGACTCGCTAAGGATGTGCGCCATTTATCAGGAATGCCATTATGAGCCTGATTATTGATGTTATTTCGCGTAAAACATCCGTCAAACAAACGCTGATTAATCCGGGCGACGTCACGGTTGTTATTTATGAGCCATCTGTGGTGCAGGTTCATGCTCAGGCATCTGCCGTCGCACGTTATGTTCGCGAAGGAAATGACCTGCTGATTTATATGCAGGATGGTACGGTTGTCCGTTGCAATGGCTATTTTTTGCAAGCGGCTAATTCAACTGAACAATCGGAGCTGGTCTTTGCCGATGGACAACAGCTTACACATGTCACTTTTGCTGATACTGCTGCGGGTGGTTTAGCCCCTGTGGAGCTGGTAGCCCATACTGCAGCCATTGAAAGTATTGCACCATTTCTTGATACCGTTGCTCAGACGAGCACCTTCCCGTGGGGATGGTTAGCGGGTGCAGCGGTAGGTGGCGGCGCGCTTGGCGCTTTGCTGGCAAGTGGTGGTGGTGATGATTCGAAAACTGAAGTGGTTAATAACCCACCGCCAGCCGAACCAGGCAATGCTACCCCGTCATTTTTAGTGACCGATAATCAGGGCGACCAGCGCGGCATTCTCGCTACCAATGACATCACCGATGACACCACGCCAACCTTTAGCGGCAGCGGACAGGCGGGGGCGACCATCCAGATCAAAGACAGCAACGGCAACACCATCGCCAGTACACAGGTAGACAGCAACGGGCACTGGAGCGTTTCTTTACCTACACAAAGTGCCGGTGAACATACCTGGTCAGTCGTGCAAATTGTCGGCAACACCATCACCGATGCCGGTTCGATAACGTTAACTATCGACAACAGTCAGGCCGCCGTACAGGTTGCCACCACCGCAGGCGATAACATTATTAACGCCAGCGAGCAGGCTGGCGGATTTACACTTTCTGGCAGCAGTAGCCATCTGGCACAGGGAACAGAACTCACCGTCACGCTTAACGGCAAAACTTACACGACTACCGTCGGGGCTAACGGCGCGTGGAGCGTGCAGGTGCCGACTGCCGATGCGCAGGCGTTAGCTGAAGGGAACCAGGCAGTACTGGTTAGTGGTAAAGATGCCACGGGCAATACGGTCACTGGTGCGCAACTATTAACAGTCGATACCCAGCCGCCGACGCTTGCCATCAATGCTATCGCTCAGGACAACATTGTCAGCGCCGCGGAACATAATGCCGCGCTGGTGTTAAGTGGTACATCGAATGCTGAAGCGGGACAAACCGTTACCCTGACAGTAAACGGTAAAAGCCATACAGCAATCGTCGGTAGCGACGGCACATGGCAGGTGACGCTGCCTGCCGCAGAAGTGCAGGCACTGACGGAGGGTAACTACGCCGTAAATGCCAGCGTCAGCGACCGGGCAGGAAACGCCACCAGCAACAGCGCAAATTTCACGGTAGACACCAGTGCGCCTGTGGTCAGCGTTAACACCGTTGCGGGTGACGATGTTCTTAACACCGCTGAACAGATTGTGGCACAGATTATTTCCGGGCGGGTCAGTGGGGCTTCACCTGGCGACACGGTCACCGTCAAATTAGGTGCCACGGTTCTGACCGGTGTGGTGCTGGCAGACGGCACCTGGAATGTCGCTCTGGATCCAGCGGTAACCCGCACGCTGGCGCGTGGGCCTAACGACCTTATTGTCACGGTTACCGATGCTGCCGGAAATACCGGTACAGCGACTCATAACATCATCCTGGCGGGCGTCGCGCCGCAGGTGGCGATAGATCCCATCAGCGGTGATAACGTACTGAATGCGCTGGAGTCTCAGCAGCCGCTAACGTTAAGCGGCACCAGCAATTTGCCCGATGGCGGCACGGTTAACGTGACGCTGAATAATGTCACTTATAGTGCGCAGGTTAACGGCGGCGTGTGGTCATTGAGCGTGCCAGTAAGCGATGTCCTGAACCTGGCAAACACCAACTATATTGTTACCGCCAGCGCCACGGATGTGACCGGCAATACGGGAACCGCGCAAAGCAACTTACTGGTCGATACGGTGCTGCCGCAGGTGATTATCAACACCTTTGCGGGCGACAACGTGGTGAACAATGCCGAAGCGGGCGGCAGATCAAACCCTGAGCGGGCGCGTAGTGGGCGCAGTGCAGGGCGATACTGTAACCATTGAGCTGGGTGGCAATACGTACACGGCGACGGTGGGGAGCAACCTCACCTGGAGTGTGAACGTTCCGGCGGCTGATTTACAGGCGCTGGGCGATGGCGCATTAACAATCAACGCCTCTGTGACGAACGGACACGGCAACACCGGTAATGGTGAACGTGATATCACCATCAGCGCCACGCTGCCGGGTCTGCGTATTAATACTATTTCCGGCGATGACGTTATTAACGCCCTCGAACAGCAACAAGATCTGGTTATTTCTGGTAGCAGTAGCCATCTTCCCGCGGGCACCACCGTGACGGTAACGCTCGGCAACGAAACGTATCAAGGCGTGACCGACAGCAACGGCAACTGGCAGGTGGGCGTTCCGGCTGCGGACTTGCAGGCGCTCAGTGCAGGCACGGTCGTCGTGACGGCCAGTGCAACAGACCCGGCAGGTAACCCGGTCTCTATCGACCACAACGTGCTTGTTGATGCGGGTGAAGTGGCGATCGCTATCAACATCGTTTCCGGCGATGACATTATCAACGCCGCAGAAAAAGGCTCGCCGCTGACGCTGACTGGCACCACCCAGGGCGTCGAGGCCGGGCAAACTGTGGTGGTGAAATTCGCCGGGCAAACCCTGACGACCACAGTACAGAACGACGGTTCCTGGAGCCTGACCGTACCCGCCAGTACAGTCAGTAGCCTGTCAGATGGCGCAACGGAAATCACCGCAACTGTCACTAATACCAGCGGTAACACCGGCGACACCTCCCGCACGATTACCGTCGATAGCCAGGCTCCGGCCTTAAGCATCGATTCGCTGACCGCCGATAACATCATTAATGCCACTGAAAGCGGACAAGATTTGTCTATCACCGGCACCACCGACGCCCAGCCAGGGCAGACGGTAACGGTCACGCTGAATGGGCAGACCTATCAGGGCACCGTGCAGTCAGACGGCACCTGGAGTGTGACCGTTCCCGCCGCCAACGTTGACGCGCTGGCTGACGGCAACGCCACGGTCACTGCCAGCGTGAACGATGTCGCCGGTAACCCGACCAGCGTTTCACGCGTGGCACTGGTGGATGCCACGCCGCCGGTGGTGACCATTAATCCGGTGGCGACCGATAACGTCATCAACACGCCGGAACATGCTCAGGCGCAAATCATCAGCGGCACGGTCACTGGCGCACAGGCGGGCGATATCGTCACCGTGACGCTGAATAATGAGAATTACACCACGGTGGTGGATGCTTCCGGCAACTGGAGTCTGGGCGTTCCGGCCTCGGTGGTCAGTGGGCTGGCGGACGGCAGTTATCCTGTCAGCGTCTCGGTAACCGACAAAGCCGGAAACACGGGCAGCCAGTCACTGACCGTCACGGTCGATACCGCCGCGCCGGTGATTGGTATTAACACCATTGCTGGCGACGATGTGATTAACGCCAGCGAAAAAGGAGCCGATGTTCAAATTACCGGCACCAGCGATCAGCCTGTTAATACCGCCATCACCGTGACATTGAACGGGCAAAATTATACGGCGACGACCGACGCCTCCGGCAACTGGAGCGTGACGGTTCCGGCATCGGCGGTAACCGCATTAGGCCAGGCCAACTATACGGTGACAGCAGCGGTGACCAGCGGTATCGGCAATAGCGCCACCGCCAGCCATAACCTCCTGGTCGACAGCGCGCTGCCCGGCGTGACCATTAATCCGGTAGCAACCGACGATATCATTAACGCCGCCGAAGCGGGCGTAGCGCAAACCATCAGCGGGCAGGTGACTGGAGCCGCCGTTGGCGACACGGTAACCGTTACGCTGGGTGGCAATACCTACACCACCACCGTACAGCCTGGATTAAGCTGGAGCGTGAGCGTTCCGGCGGCGGATATCCAGGCGCTGGGTAATGGTGATTTGACGGTGAGCGCCTCAGTCACCAATGAAAACGGCAACACCGGCAGCGGTACGCGGGATATCACCGTTGACGCCAATCTGCCTGGTTTACGGGTCGATACGGTGGCGGGTGATGATGTGGTCAATATCATCGAACACGGGCAGGCGCTGGTCATCACCGGCAGCAGCTCGGGGCTGGCAGAAGGCACGCCGCTTACCGTCACGATTAATAATGTGGAATACACCACTGCGGTGCAGGCCGATGGTAGCTGGAGCGTGGGCGTCACGGCGGCGCAGGTTAGCGCCTGGCCTGCGGGGACGGTGACGGTTGCCGTGTCCGGGGAAAGTAGTGCCGGAAATCCGGTGAGCATCACTCATCCAGTGACGGTCGATCTCACTCCGGCGGCTATTTCTATCAACACCATCGCCACGGACGACGTGATTAATGCCGCAGAAAAAGGCGCTGATTTAACCCTTTCCGGCACCACCACTAACGTAGAAGCCGGACAAACGGTCACCGTGACCTTTGGCGGGAAAAATTACACTGCCAGCGTGGCGAGCGATGGTAGCTGGACTGCCACCGTACCCGCCGCTGATTTAGCGTCATTAACTGATGGTGCCGCCACCGCGCAGGCCAGCGTCAGCAACGTCAACGGCAATAGCGCCTCGGCGGTGCATAACTACAGCGTCGACAGCAGTGCGCCAACCATCATTATTAATACCGTTGCCAGCGACAATATCGTCAATGGCAGCGAAGCCGATGCGGGCGTGACGGTGAGCGGTAGCACCACCGCCGAAGCGGGGCAGATTGTTACGGTAACGCTCAATAGCCCAACCGTGCAGACGTATCAGGCAACGGTACAGGCCGATGGCACCTGGAGCATCAATATTCCGGCGGCAGATCTCGCAGCGTTGACGGATGGCAGCCATACCCTGACGGCGACGGTCAATGACAAAGCGGGCAACCCGGCGAGCACCACGCATAATCTGGCGGTGGATCTCACCGTTCCGGTACTCACCATCAACACCATTGCCGGCGATGACATTATTAACGCCGCCGAACACGGGCAGGCGCTGGTGATTTCTGGTTCCAGCACCGGTGGAGAAGCGGGGGATGTCGTCACCGTTACGCTAAACAGTAAAACCTACACCACGACGCTTGATGCCTCCGGCAACTGGAGCGTCGGCGTTCCGGCGGCGGACGTCACCGCGCTTGGCAGTGGCCCGCAGACCGTAACGGCGAGCGTTACCGATGCGGCAGGCAACAGCGACAGCGAGACGCACACGGTTACCGTTAACCTTACCGCGCCGACTATTGGCATTAACACCATCGCCACCGATGACGTCATTAACGCCAGCGAAAAAGGCGCGGATCTGCAAATATCTGGCACCAGTAATCAGCCCGCAGGCACCACAATTACGCTGACGCTTAACGGGCAAAATTACACCGCGACGACAGACGCCGCAGGCAACTGGAGTACCACAGTGCCAGCCTCTGCTGTCGGCGCGCTGGGCGAAGCCAGCTACACGGTGACGGCGAACGTCACCGACAGCGCGGGTAACAGCAATTCCGCCAGTCATAATGTGCAGGTCAATACCGCGCTGCCTGGCGTCACCCTTAATCCGGTGGCGACCGACGATATTATTAACGCGACGGAATCGGGTTCCGCCCAGACTATCAGCGGCCAGGTGACGGGCGCAGCGGCGGGCGATACCGTCACCGTAACGCTTGGCGGGAAAACCTATACCGCCACCGTGCAGGGCAATTTAAGCTGGAGCGTGGACGTTCCGGCAGCGGATATTCAGGCCATCGGTAATGGCGACCTGACGGTTAACGCCTCGGTGACCAACAGCGTGGGCAATACCGGCAGCGGTTCGCGAGATATTACTATCGACGCCAATTTGCCTGGTCTGCGCGTCGATACCGTGGCGGGCGATGATGTGGTCAATAGCATCGAGCACACTCAGGCGCTGGTGATAACCGGTAGCAGCAGCGGGCTGGCTGCGGGCGCGGCGCTGACGGTGGTGATTAACACGGTCACTTACGCTGCGACAGTATTAGCCGATGGCACGTGGAGCGTCGGTGTTCCGGCGGCAGATGTGGGCAACTGGCCTGCGGGGACGGTGAATATTACGGTTTCAGGCGCCAGTAGTGCCGGAAACCCGGTCACCATCACCCATCCGGTCACCGTCGATCTGGCGGCGGTGGCGATTTCCATTAACACCGTTTCCGGCGACGATGTGATTAACGCTGCTGAAAAAGGGGCAGATTTAACCCTTTCTGGCAGCACCTCCGGCGTGGAAGCGGGGCAAACCGTCACCGTCACCTTTGGCGGCAAAACTTATACCGCCACTGTAGCGGGCGATGGTAGCTGGACAACCAGCGTACCCGCCGCCGATCTCAACGCGTTACGCGACGGTGACGCTACGGTGCAGGCCAGCGTCAGCAACGTTAACGGCAACACGGCTTCGGCAACCCACGCCTACAGCGTCGATGCCACGGCACCCACGCTTTCCATCAATACCATTGCCACCGACGATATTCTTAACGCAGCTGAGGCGGGCAATCCGTTAACCATCAACGGCACCAGTAGCGCCGAAGCGGGTCAGACGGTAACCGTCACGCTTAATGGCGTCAGCTATACCGGCACCGTTCAGGCGGACGGAAGCTGGAGCGTCAGCGTACCGACAACAGATCTCAGCAATCTGACCGCCAGCCCGTACACTGTCAGCGCCTCGGTAAACGACAAGGCGGGTAACCCGGCGACCGCAATTCACGGTCTGGCGGTGGATCTCACTGTTCCGGTATTAACGATCAACACCGTCTCCGGCGATGACATTATTAACGCCTCCGAACACGGACAGGCGCTGGTGATCTCCGGTTCCAGCACCGGCGGGGAAGCGGGCGATGTCATCACCGTCACGTTAAACAGTAAAACCTACACCACGACGCTGGACGCTTCCGGCAACTGGAGCGTCGGCGTTCCGGCGGCGGATGTCAGCAACTGGCCTGCGGGAGCGCTGAACATTAGCGTTAGCGGCGCGAACAGTGCCGGAACCCAGACCAGCATTACCCATCCGGTCACCGTTGATCTCACCGCCGTTGCCATCAGCATTAACGCCATCACCAGCGATGATGTGATTAACGCCGCCGAAAAAGGCGCGGCGTTAACGCTCTCCGGCAGCACCTCCGGCGTCGAAGCGGGGCAAATCGTTACCGTTACCTTTGGCGGCAAAACTTACAGCGCCACGGTGGCGGCAAACGGTAGCTGGAGCACCACCGTTCCGGCCGCGGATATGGCGGCTCTGCGTGATGGCGATGCCAGCGCCCTGGTGCGGGTGACTAACGTCAACGGCAACAGCGCCACGGCAACGCACGAATACAGCGTCGATAGCGCCGTGCCAATGGTGACCATCAACACCATTGCCAGCGATAACATCATCAATGCCAGCGAAGCGGCGGCGGGCGTAACGGTTTCCGGCACCAGTACGGCGGAAGCGGGGCAAACGTTGACCGTCACGCTTAACGGCACTACCTACCAGACCACGGTGCAGGCGGATGGTAGCTGGAGCTTAACGCTGCCTGCCAGCGCCTTAACCACGCTTGCTAATAATGGTTACACCCTGACTGCCACGGTCAGCGATCTGGCGGGTAATCCTGGCAGCGCCAGCAAAGGCGTAACCGTCGATACCACCGCGCCGGTGATTAGCTTTAATACCGTGGCGGGCGATGATGTGATTAACAACGTTGAACACACTCAGGCGCAGATTATCAGCGGCACCGCTACGGGCGCGGTAGCGGGCGACCGCCTGGTGGTGACCATCGCCGGGCAGCAGTATGTCACCAGCACCGATGCCAGTGGCAACTGGAGCGTCGGCGTGCCTGCCAGCGTGATTTCCGGCCTTGCGGACGGCACGGTAACCATCAGCGCCACCATCACCGACAGCGCAGGCAACAGCAGCACCCAGACGCACAACGTGCAGGTGAATACGGCGGCGGTGTCACTTTCGGTCAGTACCATCAGCGGCGATAACCTCATTAACGCCGCCGAAGCAGGCAGTGCGCTGACCCTGAGTGGCACCGGAACGAACTTTGCCACTGGCACCGTAGTCACCGTGTTGCTTAACGGCAAAGGTTATAGCGCCACCATTCAAAGCAACGGGAGCTGGAGCGTGAATGTGCCTGCGGCAGACGTCGCCGCACTAGCCGATGGCACCAGCTACACGGTCAGTGCCTCCGCCCAGGACAGCGCCGGAAACAGCGCTACGGCTTCGCGCAGCGTGGCGGTAGATCTCACCGCGCCGGTGATCAGCATTAATACCGTTTCGACGGACGACCGACTCAACGCCGCTGAACAGCAGCAGCCGTTAACCCTTAACGGCTCGACCAGCGCGGAAGTGGGACAGACGGTCACCGTGACCTTTGGCGGTAAAACCTACACCGCCACGGTTGCCGCCAATGGCACCTGGGCGCTGAACGTGCCAGCGGCAGATCTGGCAACACTTGGGCAGGGCGCACAGACCATTACCGCCAGCGTGAACGACCGCGCCGGTAACCCCGGACAGACCACGCACGCACTGACTGTCGACACCGTTGCGCCGACGATCACCATCGCCACGGTGGCGGGCGACGATATTATCAACAACGCCGAGCAGCTTGCAGGACAAACCATCAGCGGCACCACCACCGCCGAAGTCGGTCAGACGGTGACTGTCACTTTTAACGGGCAAACCTGGACCGCAACGGTTGGTAGCGGAGGAAGCTGGTCGGTATTTATTCCGGCTCAGCAGTTTGTCGGATTAAGCGACGGCAGCTACACCGTCAGCGCGACGGTCAGCGATCAGGCCGGAAACTCCGGCAGCGCCAGCCGTGGCGTCACGTTGAACGGCGACGTCCCCACGGTCACCATCAACACCTTCGCGGGTGATGATGTGGTGAATGCGGCGGAACACGGCTCATCGCTGGTGATCAGCGGCACCACCACCGCGCCGGTCGGTCAGACGCTGACCCTGACTTTAAACGGCAAAACCTACACCACCACGGTGCAGACCGGTGGTAGCTGGAGCTACACCCTCGGCAGCGCCGATGTCACCGCGCTGGCAGATGGCAACGCCTACGTGATTAACGCCTCGGTGAGCAACGCCATTGGCAACACTGGCAGCAACAATCACACCATTACCGTTGATCTCAGCGCTCCGGCGATGGCCATTAATATCGATTCCCTGCAAGCCGACACCGGCCTTAGCGCCAGCGACTTTATCACCAGCGTCAGCCCGGTGGTGGTCAACGGCTCGCTGACCGCTGCGCTTGCCAGTAACGAGACGGCGCAAATCAGTATCGACGGTGGGGTAACCTGGAGCACGCTCACTGTGACCGGCACGACCTGGCGCTACAACGACAGCCGCACGCTGACCGATGGTAACTATCTCTATCAGGTGCGGGTCATTGATGCGGCGGGCAATGTCGGCGCGACCGACAGCCAGAACGTGGTGATCGATACCATCGCCCCAGATCCAGCGGTGAAAACCATCGCCATTAGCGCGATCACCACCGATACCGGCTTGATCACTAACGATTTTGTCACCAGCGACACGACGCTTGCGGTGAGCGGCACGCTGGGGGCGACGCTTTCTGCCGGTGAGTTCGTACAAATCAGCATCGACGGCGGCACCACCTGGCAGAACCTGTCGGTAAGCGGTTTGACCTGGACGTACCTTGACGGGCGCACGCTGACCGACGGCAACTACAACTACCAGGTGCGGGTTATCGACACCGCCGGAAATATCGGTGCCACCGCCAGCCAGATAGTCACCGTGGACACCAGCGCGCCGCTGGCGAGCAAAACCATCACCATTGCGGGCATTAGCGATGACACCGGTTTAAGCAGCAGCGATTTTGTTACCCGCGACACCACACTGACCGTGCGCGGGACGCTCGGCGCAACGCTTGCCGCCGATGAACGGGCGCAAATCAGCCTCGACGGCGGCGTTACCTGGGCCACTTTAACCGTTATCGGCACCAACTGGAGCTATGCCGATGGTCGCACACTGACCGACGGCACCTGGAACTACACGGTGCGGGTGGTGGATCTGGCGGGAAACGTCGGGCAGACCGCGACGCAAAACGTGGTGGTTGACACCACCAGCCCGGAAGCGGCAAAAAGCATCACCATTACCGGCATCAGCGATGACACCGGAGCCAGCAGCAGCGATTTTATTACCAGCGACACCACGCTTACCGTGCGCGGCGTACTGGGCGCGGCGCTCGGTGCTAACGAGTTCGCGCAAATCAGCACCGACAACGGCGCAACCTGGGTGAACGTGATCGTTGCCGCAGACGGCCTTAACTGGAGTTACGTTGACGGGCGCACGCTGACCAACGGCACCACCACCTGGCAGGTGCGGGTGGTCGATCTGGCAGGCAACGTCGGCGCAACGGGCAGCCAGACGGCGCAGATTGATACCGTTAATCCGGCGCAGGTGTTGACCATCGCCAGCATCAGCACCGACACGGGGAGTTCGGCCACCGACTTTATCACCAGTGATACCACGCTCACGCTGACCGGTTCGCTGGGGGCGGGGCTTGCCAGCGGCGAAGTGGCGCAGATTAGCCTCGACGGCGGCGCGACCTGGACCACGCTCACCACCAACGGCACGCAGTGGATTTACACCGACAGCCGCACGCTGACCGATGGCAGCTACGTTTATCAGGTGCGGGTGCTGGATCTGGCGGGGAATACCGGCCCGGTGGTGTCGAAAACGGTGGTGGTCGATACGATTAACCCCACCGCCACGCCGACTATTGTGTCGTATACCGATGATGTCGGGCAGCGTCAGGGGACGTTAAGCAGTTCGCAGGCCACCGACGACACCACGCCGCTGCTGAACGGCGTGCTCTCCGGCCCGCTGGCCAGTGGCGAAGTGGTTTACCTCTACCGCAATGGCCTGCTGTTAGGCGCGGTGACGATGGTCGGCGCACTGAACTGGACTTACAGCGACAGCGGTCTGGTCAGTGGCGCGTACACCTACAGTGCGCGAGTGGTGGATCTGGCAGGGAATATCACCTCCTCCAGTGATTTTGTTCTGACGGTTGATACTTCTATTCCGACCACGCTGGCGCAAATCACCAACCAAACCACGCGTGACACCACGCCGATTATCAGCGGCGTAATCACCGCCGCGCTTGCAAGCGGGCAGTATGTCGAAGTGGTGATCAACGGCAAAACCTACACCTCGCAGCCGGGCGGCGCGGTGGTAGTCGACCCGGCACACAATACCTGGTATGTGCAACTGCCGGATACCGATGCACTGGCAGCGTCCGCAACCGCTTATAACGTCACCGCGCAGGTGAAAAGCTCGGCGGGCAACGGCAACACCGCTAACGTCAGCAACGGCACGGTGACGGTCAACGCGGCAATTGATTACACGCCAGCCTGGACGACCGCCAATAAAACGACCGCCTGGGGGCTGACCTACGGCCTCGACAACCACGGGATGTGGACGGTGCTGGCGAACCAGCAAATTATGCAATCAACCGATCCGCTCACCTGGTCGAAGACCGCACTGACGCTGGTGCAAAGCGGCAACAACTACGCCACCAGTTCCATTGCCGATTACGACCGCAACGGCACGGGCGATCTGTTTATTACCCGCGATGACTACGGTACGGGCTATATCAACGGCTTTACCAATAACGGCGACGGCACCTTTTCCAGCGCGATTCAGGTGAACGTTGGCACGCTGACGTGGTATGGCTCGATTGTGGCGTTTGATAAAGAGGGCGACGGCTATCTCGATTTCTGGATTGGCGACGCTGGCGGGCCGGACTCCAACACCTTCCTGTGGAATAACGCGGGCACCCTGGTAGGCAACTCCACCACCGCCAACAACGGCGGGAGCGCCACGGTCGGCGGGTTGGTAAACGGCTATCTTTCACTTAACGAAGGTTCCGGCGTCGATCTTAACAATGACGGCAGGGTAGATCTGGTTCAACACACCTTCAACCTGAATAACTTCTACACCCTTTCATCGCTCATCAGCCAGGGCAACGGCACGTTTGTCTGGGGGCAGAACACCATCAACACCTTCCTCAGCGTTGCAGGTAGCGGTGGTAACTCGACGTCTGTCTCCATGACCTGGGCAGATTTCGATGGTGACGGCGATATGGATCTCTTCCTGCCTGCCAGTCAGGGGAGGGCAAACTTCGGCTCGCTGTTATTCAACACCAACGGCGTACTGGGGAGTCCGGTTGCGGTGGGCGCAACGGGCACAACCTATGCCAGCCAGTTCAGCGTAGCGGTGGACTGGGATCATGACGGGTTAATGGATATCGCCCGTATTGCCCAGACCGGACAGTCGTATCTTTACACCAACGTTGGCGGTGCCAGCAACTGGACACAGTCGGTACTCGGCGGCAGCCAGAGTGGCACCACCAGCGGCGTGGCGGCAATGGACTACGACTGGGATGGCGCGGTGGATGTACTGGTGACCAAACAGTCGGGCAGCGTGTTCCTGATCCGTAACACTAACACGGTGAGCTACGGCACTTCGCTGCACCTGCGCATTACCGATCCCAACGGTATTAACGTCTATTACGGTAACACCGTGAAGCTGTACAACTCGGCGGGTGTGCTGGTCGCCACGCAAATCATCAACCCGCAGTCGGGGATGGGGGTTAACGACACCTCGGCGCTGGTCAATTTCTACGGGCTGAATGCCGGAGAAACCTACAACGCGGTGTTGATCAAATCCACCGGTGCCACCGCCAGCAATATCGACCAGACGGTAAACACCACCTGGGGCGGTTTACATGCCACTGATGCTACCCACGCTTACGATCTCAGCGCCGAAGCAGGCACCGCGAGCAACAACGGCAAATTTGTCGGCACCGGCTATAACGACACTTTCTTCGCCACCGCAGGCACCGACACTTACGACGGCTCCGGCGGCTGGGTGTACAGCTCCGGCACCGGAACCTGGCTGGCGAACGGCGGGATGGACGTGGTTGATTTCCGGCTTTCGACGGTGGGCATGACCGCTAACTTAAGCAGCACCGCCGCGCAGGCCACCGGTTTTAACACCTCGACATTTACCAATATTGAAGGTATTTCCGGATCGAATTTTAACGACACCCTGACCGGCAGCACAGGCGATAACCAACTGGAAGGGCGCGGCGGTCACGACACCTTGCTCTATAAACTGCTCAACGCCAGCGACGCCACCGGCGGCAACGGTTCGGACGTGGTGAATGGCTTTACGGTAGGGACATGGGAAGGCACCGCCGACACCGATCGCATTGATATTCGTGAACTGTTACAGGGTAGCGGCTACACCGGAAACGGCAAAGCCAGCTATGTCAACGGTGTGGCGACGCTGGATGCACAGGCCGGAAACATCGGTGATTTTGTCAAAGTTACCCAGAGCGGCAGCGACACCATCGTGCAGATCGACCGCGACGGCACGGGCGGCGGCTTTGCGACAGCTAACGTGGTCACGCTGACGGGCGTGCATACCGACCTTGCCACTTTGCTGGCGAATCATCAATTGATGGTGGTGTAGATAATGAAAAAAAATGCCCAGTCCGTGGAAGCCTGGCTGGAGGCGATGATCGCCGTGGCGCGCTATTATCGACTCGATTTTTCTCAGGAGAACGTGCGCGCGACCGTCAACTGGGAGCGCGACAGCAAACGGGAGGAGTTACTCACCGACATGGCGCGGCAGTTGGGGATGGGGCTGCGGCTGGTCGAGTTTTCCGCCGATTCGCTTAATCCCTGGCGGCTGCCGCTGATCGCGGTATTTGATAATCAGCAGATTGGCGTGATCACCCGGCGCGACAACCACGACAATATCAGCATTCAGTTCAGCGGTGACGAAGGGCTGGAAACCACGCTTAACGTCGCGGATGTTGAAGACAAAATCGTCGAACTGGCGCTGCTGCGCCCACTCAGCGCCATCCCCGATGCGCGGGTGGATGACTATATTCGCCCGTATCAGGCGAACTGGTTCTGGAATCTCTCGCTAAAAGACTGGCGGCGCTATGGCGACATTATGCTGGCGTCACTGGTGGCGAACGTGCTGGCGCTGGCGGCGATGATTTTCTCGATGCAGGTTTACGACCGCGTCGTTCCGGCGCAGTCCTACCCGACGCTGTGGGTGCTGTTCGCCGGGGTGATGATGGCGATCCTGTTTGAGTTTTGTATGCGTATGGTGCGCACGCACCTCTCGGATATGATTGGCAAACGGGCGGATCTGCGTATTTCGGATCGCGTTTTTGGCCACGCATTACGGCTGAAAAATAACGTGCGTTCGAAATCCACCGGATCGTTTATCTCGCAGATCCGTGAACTGGAATCGGTGCGGGAGCTTATTACTTCCACCACCATCGGCGCGGTGGCAGACCTGCCGTTCTTCCTGCTGTTTGTCTTTATTTTGTGGATGATTGGCGGCTGGCTGGTGCTGGTGGTTTTGTTGGCGCTGCCGTTGCTGGTGATCCCCGGCCTGCTGGTACAACGCCCGTTAGCGCGGCTGGCGAACGAAGGGATGCGCGAATCGGCGGTACGCAACGCGACGCTGGTGGAGGCCGTGCAGTCGATTGAAGACATTAAACTGTTGCGCGCCGAACAGCGTTTCCAGAATCAGTGGAACCACACCAACGACGTGGCCTCGTCCATCAGCATGAAGCAACGCTTTCTCACCGGGTTGCTGCTTACTTGGACTCAGGAAGTGCAGTCCATCGTTTACGTGGTGGTGCTGTTGGTGGGCTGCTTTATGGTGATGAACGGCGACATGACCACCGGCGCACTGGTCGGGACGACGATCCTGGCTTCGCGCACCATTGCGCCGCTGTCGCAGATTTCCGGCGTGCTGTCGCGCTGGCAGCAGGCGAAAGTGGCGCGTAATGGCCTCGATGAACTGATGAAGCGCCCGGTGGATCAGCCGGAACACGGCAAACTGGTGCATAAAGCGGTGCTGCACGGTAATTATCAGTTCAGCAACGCGGTGTTTTATTACGACGAAGAAGAGAAGATTGCCGATGTGGCAATCGGCAAACTCAACATTCAGGCCGGAGAGAAAATCGCCATTCTCGGGCGCAACGGCGCGGGTAAATCGACGCTGCTGCAAATGCTCGCCGGAATGCGTATCGCCCAGCAGGGGCAGGTGCTGCTGGATAACATCAGCATCGGGCAGCTTGATCCGGCGGATTTGCGTCGCGACATGGGGCTACTCAGCCAGACCGGGCGACTGTTCTTCGGCTCGCTGCGGGAAAACCTCACCATGGGGATGCCAGAGGCCAGCGATGAAGATATCGAACGCGCGTTAATCCTCAGCGGGGCGCTGCCTTTTGTGCAGAAGCAGAAAAACGGACTCAACTACATGATTCAGGAAGGGGGATTTGGCCTTTCTGGCGGTCAGCGGCAAACGCTGCTGCTGGCGCGGCTCCTCATCTCTCAACCCAATATTGTCCTGCTCGACGAACCCAGCGCCTCGCTGGATGAAATGGCGGAAGCGCACTTAATCGAACAACTGAAACAGTGGATTGGCCATCGCACGCTGGTCATCGCCACTCACCGCACGGCGATGCTGCAACTGGTGGACAGGATAATCGTGATGGATCAGGGGCGGATTGTCATGGACGGTGCGAAAGAGGCCATTTTGCGTGAGCAGGGCGAACCCACGGCGCGACGCGTGGTGTTACAGGAGAAGAATAAGGGGTCTGCCGCATGAACGGACAAATGCAATACAACCGTGGCCTTAATGAACCGCATCTGCCGCGATCGGCGCTGGCAGTTCGCGTTACCGCAGTGATGCTGCTCTGTTTTCTCGGCTGGGCGTGGTATTTCCAGCTTGATGAAGTGACTACCGGCAGCGGCACCGTAGAACCTTCCGGGCGCGAACAGGTGGTGCAGTCGCTGGAAGGCGGCATTTTGTATCATCTCGACGTGAAGGTGGGCGATATTGTCGAACAGGGTCAGCCACTGGCGCAGCTTAACCGCACCAAAACTGAATCCGACGTACAGGAAGCGATGTCGCGGCTGTACGCAGCGCTGGCAACCTCGGCGCGGTTGCGGGCGGAAGTCAGCAATAAACCGCTGGTGTTCCCTGACGAACTGAATAAATTTCCCGGACTTATCGAATCCGAAACGGCGTTATACAACACCCGCCGTGAAGGGTTAAGCAAAGCCACCACCGGACTGACGCAAGGGATTAGTCTGGTCAATCGTGAACTGGCAATGACCCAGCCGCTGGTGAAACAAGGGGCGGCGAGCAACGTGGAAGTGCTGCGTTTACAGCGCCAGGCTAATGAACTGGAAAACAAACTTAACGACGTGCGTACACAGTATTACGTTCAGGCGCGGGAAGAGTTAGCAAAAGCCAATGCGGAAGTGGAAACCCAGCGCTCGGTGATCCGTGGGCGGGAAGATTCTCTCACCAGGCTCAACTTTACCGCGCCGGTACGTGGCATTGTCCAGGACATTGACGTTACCACAGTTGGCGGCGTCATCGCCCCCGGTGGTAAACTGATGACTATCGTGCCGCTGGATGAGCAACTGCTGATTGAGGCAAAAATCTCCCCGCGCGATGTGGCATTTATCCATCCGGGGCAAAAATCGCTGGTGAAAATAACCGCTTACGATTACTCCATCTACGGCGGCTTGCCAGGAGAAGTGGCGGTGATCTCACCGGACACCATTCAGGATGAAGTGCGGCGCGATGTTTATTACTATCGGGTGTACATTCGCACCTTCAGCAACCATCTGGAAAATAAACATAAACAACAGTTTCCGATATTCCCAGGTATGGTCGCGACAGTAGATATCCGCACGGGCAAGAAGAGCGTGCTGGATTATCTGTTGAAACCCTTTAACAAAGCACAGGAGGCGTTGCGCGAACGATGAACATTAGCGATGTGGCAAAAATTACCGGCCTGACCAGCAAAGCCATCCGCTTCTATGAAGAGAAGGGATTGGTGACACCGCCAATGCGCAGCGAAAACGGCTATCGCACCTACACGCAGCAACATCTCAACGAACTGACGTTACTGCGCCAGGCGCGCCAGGTGGGCTTTAACCTGGAAGAGAGCGGAGAGCTGGTGAACCTGTTTAACGATCCGCAGCGACACAGCGCCGACGTAAAACGGCGCACGCTGGAGAAAGTGGCGGAGATCGAACGGCATATTGAGGAATTGCAAGCCATGCGCGACCAGTTGCTGGCGCTGGCAAACGCCTGCCCCGGCGATGACAGCGCCGATTGCCCGATTATCGAAAATCTCTCCGGCTGCTGCCATCATCGGGCGGGGTGAAAAATCAGTTAATCCCCGTTTGCACAGAAAGAATATGCTGCAAACTTTCTACCATAATGCGTCCCGACTGAAATAAACCTTCCTGGATTGCGTTGCTGGCATTAACAGCGTGAACCAGGGAGGCTAATAAAACAACTTGTAAGAACGCAAAGATAAATGCACCAATAATCATAATATGCATCAGAGTTGGTTTTTTTTCATTCTTCATTTTAAATAGCCCACAAACTGGCCTTCCTTCATTAATGCGACTTTCCCTGTATGGTGATAAACAATCACGTTATAAAGACCAGACTGGTATACGGTGGCATCTTTATTATCTTCATCAATCGCGCATAATGAATCATTGAGATAAGCAAAGTTTTTACTGCTCATTCTAAAGGTAAGACCAAAACCTTTATAAATGGATTTTTTAGCGGCCTGGGCGTGTTGTGCGGCTTCTGCGTTCTTATAAGCCTGCGCCTCGGATGCACTTAAAATAGCCGCCTGGCGCTGCTGTTCTGCAAGATAACAGGTGTCATGGCTGACGCCCTGCGCCTGGCAATCTGCGATACGGGAAGTGGGGGAGCTACAGCCAGCCAGTAAGATAATAGTCAGCAGGGAAAACGATTTAATGGTGCTATTCATCATTATTAACCTTAAAGAATTGAGAAATATTGCGAATAAGAAATCGCTATAAAATTTAGAAAGAATATCCCACGCCGACACCCGCGCCGAAATCAGATTGTGTGTCTGCAGAGACACCCGCTTTAATTACTGTATGAATTCCAGCGTTAAACGAAGCACCGACAGATACCGCAGATTCATTATTAAATGTACCCGCTCCGGCAGACACCATCATAAAATCACCTGTCTTAACCTGAGGCTGTGAAGCAATAGCGACGGCTGACGCGATACCTGCATTAGCTTCTTTACGGTTATCTTCCACCTCATGTTTCAACGAACTGAAATTGTTATTGAGTGAATTGATTTGTTGGCTGTTATCTGCGACACGTTTTTGGGTATTTGTTAACTGCTGATGCGTTTGGGTTACGTCTTGTGTCAGGCTGTCAATTTGTTCATGTGTTTGGGTTGAGTCTTGTGCCAGACGCTGAATTTGCTCCCCGTATTGCACGCTGTCGATATGCTGCTGCGTTGCCTGGTTGGTTGTGAGGGTATCTATTCTTTGTTTTTGTTCTGCTGTGGTACGTGTATTAGCGTCATTTTGTGCGGCCAGCCTGGCGTTAACCATCTCCTGATAATGTGCGCTGGTGCGGGCATCGCCAAGTGCGGAAACCGTTTTTTGTGTAGTGTCGAGTTGTTGCTGCTGTGCATCGGTAGCGGCTGTCTGTCTGGCGTCGATCATGCTCTGATAACGGGCGGTAGTCTGTACATCGCCAGTGGCGGCAACGGTTTTCTGGGTTTCGTTGAGTTGTTGCTGCTGGGTATTAGCAGTGGCTGTCTGTCTGGCGTCGATCATGCTCTGATAACGGGCGGCAGTCTGTACATCACCGGTGGCGGCAACGGTTTTCTGGGTTTCGTTGAGTTGTTGCTGCTGAACGGCAATATCGTTACGGTTCTGCTCGATATTGTTTTTGTTTTCAGTCACGGCACCAGAAAGTTTGACGCCGTTCATCAGTGCGGTGTTGGCGTTAATGTTGGCATGGTCAGCCGCTGACTGAGCATGTACGACATCGCCTTTCAAGGTGCTGACATCAGACTGCACGACCGAGACATCATTGCGGGTGTCGGCAATGGCGACTTTATTAGCATCAATATCCGTCTGCGCCACCATAATGGCATGATGCGCGTCATCGGCTTTCAGCGATGCCCAGTTGGCTGTGTGCTGCGCGTTCTGAATGGCGGTATCCTGCCCGTTGTCGCGGTCGAGCTGCGCTTGATTGGTTATCGGGTTCAGCGTACTGGTGGGCTGTACGGGAGAGGCGGCTGTATCATCGGCTTTCTGAGGCGTTGTAGTTTTGTAATTATGTGCAATTAGATAATTTTGTGTAGCAGCACTGTTCCCTGTCCTTTCTAAAAATCGACCAATTTTCTGATCAATTTCCATTTGCGACATTCCTGGCTGGATTGCCGCTAATTCTGTCGCTGCTGCCTCAACAGTATCACCCGCAAACGCAGATGGACTTACCGCGGTAGCAACAACAACAGCCAGTAAAGACAACTTTACAGATTTCATGCATTTTTTCTCGATCAAAGTAAGTCACGTTTATTGTTCTAAAGAAAACAAATATTGTTTCTATAAGAAATAATATGCGTTGCAATTTGAACGAAATCTACGCCGCCATTTGTGTGATGTAAAGCGCATTTTTATGCGATGTAAGCGTAAACACTAGCCAAAAGAAACATTGGTTGTTTCTTATATAAATAATTATGAAGTTCATTTCGTGCTATTTCCTTGTAAAAAAGAGTAACGACTTGTTTTTATAAGCGAAATAAATTCCGTTTCTGGGCTAAACGTGAAGAGGTTCCTGATGTGTGCTAGAATGCGTTTCTTTGATAAATCTCAATTTTTAAGAGGTTTACGCCAGGCAGGGAAATTAAATGAATGAATTTGAGAAGATTTTTAATGAAATGAATCTGGACAGGGCGCTACTCCCCATCCTTTTTCGTTCGAATCGTTCCACGGTGTGGAAGTATTTAAGCGGCGATAGTACGGCTCCTGCCTCTGCTATGTCGCTGATCATGCTGTTGCAGTTGATCCAGAAGAGAAACCCCGATCTGTTAGCCGAATGGTTAACGCTTTCTGATTTTACCATTCCGCCAGAAGTGTACCTGGACCAGCCTGATTACTGGAAAGGGTGGGTGTATACCCAACATAAGGTCAATAAAAACGTCCTGGAATATCTAAAAAAACACTATCCGGATGAAGACCAAAAAAGTATGAGTAAAGGCCGGGAAGAGTAATTTTGCCTCTACTCGGCTATATGCCGGATGCGGCGTAAACGCCTTATCCGGCCTACGATTTAGGCACAGATTTGTAGGCATATTTTTGTAGGCCTGATAAGTCGCGTCAGCGTCGCATCAAGCGTCGGTGCACGACTGCCGGATGCGGCGCAAGCGCCTTATCCGGCCTACGATTCGGGCATATTTTTGTAGGCCTGATAAGACGCGTCAGCGTCGCATCAGGCGTCGGTGCACGACTGCCGGATGCGGCGTAAACGCCTTATCCGGCCTACGATTTAGGCACAGATTTGTAGGCATGATAAGACGCGTCAGCGTCGCATCAGGCGTCGGTGCACGACTGCCGGATGCGGCGTAAACGCCTTATCCGGCCTACGATTCGGGCATATTTTTGTAGGCCTGATAAGACGCGTCAGCGTCGCATCAGGCGTCGGTGCACGACTGCCGGATGCGGCGCAAGCGCCTTATCCGGCCTACGATTCGGGCATATTTTTGTAGGCATGATAAGACGCGTCAGCGTCGCATCAGGCGATGACCGCACGGATGATCAATGTTATCCCTTCAATCGCAATCACCTCAACATGCGTGCCTGCACCTAAATCTTCGCTGGCGCTGACCGGCCATGAACTGTCGCCAACGCGCATATGGCCACGCCCGTTGACCAGCGGCGTTTCCAGCACAAAACGACGACCAATTAACTGTTGTCCGCGTTGGTTTAGATGACTATCGCTGTGCTTTTGTTCGCGTACCCGCCGCGACAGCCATTTCCACCACAGCCAGGCGGCGAGTAACGTCAGAACAGCAAACATCACCCCTTGCCATTCCCAACCCAGCGGCAGTAGCCAGACCACCAGACCAGTAATCACCGCCGCGACACCGCTCCACAGCAGATAACCATTGCCGCCCAGCATCTCGGCCGCCAGCAGCAAACCACCGAGACTCAGCCAGAAAATATGCGGGTGGACTACCAGCAACGCGATCATGATTTAGCCCGCTCGCTGGCGCTGTCTTTCACCAGTTCGGCAATCCCGGCAATCGACCCCATCAGACTACTGGCGTCTAATGGCATCATTACCACTTTGCTGTTACTGGACGACCCGATCTGCTGTAACGCTTCGGTGTATTTCTGCGCCACGAAGTAGTTCACCGCCTGAATATCGCCAGAGGCAATGGCTTCAGACACCATTTGGGTGGCGCGGGCTTCCGCTTCGGCGGAACGTTCACGCGCTTCGGCCTGTAAAAAAGCCGACTGACGTTCGCCTTCCGCTTTCAGGATTTGCGATTGTTTTTCACCTTCCGCTTTGAGAATTTCCGCCTGGCGTATCCCTTCCGCTTCAAGGATGTAAGCGCGTTTGGTACGTTCCGCTTTCATCTGCGCGTTCATCGAAGAGATCAGCTCTGCCGGTGGGCGTACATCACGAATTTCGATGCGGGTGACTTTTATCCCCCACGGGTTAGTGGCTTCATCGACAATATGCAGCAGGCGCGAGTTAATGCTATCGCGCTGGGAGAGCATTTCATCCAGTTCCATCGAACCCAGTACGGTACGGATGTTGGTCATGGTCAGGTTAATGATTGCCAGCTCCAGATTGCTGACCTCATAAGCTGCGCGTGGGGCATCAATCACCTGAATAAAACAGACTGCGTCGATAGTCACGTTGGCGTTATCTTTCGAGATAACTTCCTGGGAAGGAATATCGAGTACTTGTTCCATCATATTGATCTTGCGACCAATGCGATCCATAAACGGCACCACCAGGCTTAGCCCCGGTTGCAATGTTTTGGTATAGCGGCCAAAACGTTCCACCGTCCACTGATAGCCCTGCGGCACGATTTTGACGCCTGCGCCAACAATCACCAGCGCGACAAAAATAAGAATCGGGATAAAGATAAGCATCGGAAAAACCTCCTGTTGTACCGTCCATAATGAGCAAAGTTGCTGCTTGATTAAACAAATTATACCTGATTACTGAAAGGGAGTTCCCCCTTATTACTGTGGAGGATAAACTGTTTTTAGTAAAAATCAGAAAAAGGGATGGGTAATGCCGGAAAATAGTCTTTTGCTTCAGTTACACAACGTCGGATATCTGGCGGGTGATACGAAGATTCTTAATAACATTAATTTTTCGCTGCGAGCTGGCGAATTTAAGTTAATTACCGGCCCTTCCGGTTGCGGCAAAAGTACGCTGCTAAAAATAGTTGCTTCATTAATCAGTCCGACCAGCGGAACGTTACTGTTTGAAGGCGAGGATGTCAGCACACTAAAGCCGGAAATCTACCGCCAACAAGTTTCTTACTGTGCCCAGACGCCAACTCTGTTTGGCGACACAGTATACGATAACCTGATTTTTCCCTGGCAGATCCGTAACCAGCAGCCTGATCCGGCCATTTTTCTCGATTTTTTCGAACGCTTTGCTTTGCCGGATACCATCCTGACTAAAAATGTCTCCGAGCTTTCCGGTGGTGAAAAACAGCGCATCTCGTTGATTCGCAATCTGCAATTTATGCCGAAGGTATTATTACTCGACGAAATTACCAGCGCGCTGGACGAAAGCAACAAACGTAACGTCAATGAGATGATCCACCGTTATGTACGCGAGCAAAATATTGCTGTGCTGTGGGTGACACACGACAAAGATGAAATTAATCATGCGGATAAGGTAATTATGCTGCAACCGAATGCCGGAGAAATGCAGGAAGAACGCTATGAACACGCATAATATTACTAACGAGTCGTTGGCGCTGGCATTAATGCTGGTGGTGGTGGCAATCTTAATTAGCCATAAAGAAAAACTGGCGCTGGAGAAAGATATTCTCTGGAGCGTCGGGCGGGCGATAATCCAACTGTTCATCGTTGGCTATGTACTGAAATATATATTCAGTGTTGATGATGCCAGCCTGACATTATTGATGGTGTTATTTATCTGCTTTAATGCGGCGTGGAATGCGCAAAAACGGAGCAAATATATTACTAAAGCCTTTGTTTCGTCGTTTATTGCCATTACGGTGGGGGCGGGAATTACTCTGGCGGTGCTGATTTTATCGGGTTCGATTGAGTTTATCCCGATGCAGGTGATCCCTATCACCGGGATGATTGCTGGTAATGCGATGGTTGCTGTGGGGCTGTGTTATAACAATCTCGGGCAGCGGTTTATCAGCGAACAGCAGCAAATCCAGGAAAAATTGAGTCTTGGTGCGACGCCGAAGCAGGCGTCTGCAATATTAATACGCGACAGTATTCGCGCGGCTTTAATTCCGACGGTCGATTCAGCAAAAACGGTTGGCTTAGTGAGTTTGCCGGGAATGATGTCCGGGTTGATATTTGCCGGGATTGATCCGGTGAAGGCGATTAAATATCAGATTATGGTGACTTTTATGTTGCTCTCGACCGCCAGTCTGTCGACCATTATTGCCTGCTATTTAACTTATCGTAAGTTTTATAATTCGCGCCACCAGTTGGTGGTGGCGCAATTGAAGAATAAATAATGCGATGCCTGATGCGACGCTGGCGCGTCTTATCGTGCCTGCATGGCTCCTGCAATTTATTGAATTAGCACGATTTGGTAGGCCGGATAAGGCGTTTACGCCGCATCCGGCGGCTATGCGCGGATGGCTGATGCGACGCTGGCGCGTCTTATCATGCCTACAAATCCGGGCAAGCGTCGCATCTCAACGAAATATCAATACAACAACGCATACAACTGACGGCGATATTTCGACGCCAGCGCATCACCTGTACCCAGTGCGGCGAGGATCTCCTGGAACGTCTTACGTGTCTGACCGTCTGCGGCGGTTAAATCTTTACGCAGATGCCCAAACAGTAACTCCAGCGCCTCTTCATTGCGCCCAACCTGATGCAGTTGCAGCGCCAGTTGCGTCGCCAGTGCAGCATCTTCTGGATTCTCTGCCACCTGTTGTTGCAACTGTTGAATTTCCGGCGTATCAGCCGCCTGCTTCAGCAGTTCGATTTGCGCCACCAGCCCCTGGTAGCGGGTGTCCTGATCCTGCAACGGGATGGTTTTCAGCACCGCTTCTGCATCTTCTGAACGGTTCAGTGCAATCAGCGTTTCTGCCAGTAGCAGACCGATTTCCCCGTTCTGATTCGACAACTGCCAGGCGTCTTTCAGCAGCGGCAGTGCGTCGGTGTAATTTCCTTCCTGCATCAGTTGCATCGCCTGCTGCGCTTTCAGTTCTTCTTCGCGCGGCAGCACTTTATCCAGCAGGGCACGGATCGCTTCTTCCGGCTGCGGCCCCTGGAAGCCGTCTACCGGCTGACCGTTCTGGAACAGATACACGGTCGGAATAGCGCGCAGACCAAACTGGGAAGCAATCATCTGCTCCGCGTCACAATCCAGCTTCGCCAGAATAAATTGCCCGTTGTACTGCGCCGCGAGGCTTTCCAGAATCGGGGTTAACTGCAAACAGTGCTGGCTACGTTCAGACCAAAAATAGAACAGTACCGGCGTGGTCATCGACTGTTCAAGAACCTGTTGCAGGTTAGATTCGTTAATGTTGACAATATTTTGTACGGACATGGAGTCACTCTCTGTTGTCGATATTTTCTTTGACATGGGGGCTTAAGCGCGCGCTTCAACTCACCCCTGCAATATTTTGTCCATCACGCGCCCCGGCAGCAGGCGTTTAAGCACCATTACCGCCCAGGTAACCAGCGTCACCGGATAGCGCATTTTGGGCTTCTCGCTGATAAAAGCATGGCGCACTTTAGCCACAACTGCTTCCGGCCCCAATGTAAAACGGGCGGCAATGCCGGGGTTTTCGACCGGTTGATCGCTTTGCGTCTGGTTGACGTTGTCGGTGAAACGAGTACGAATAGGGCCTGGCTCAATCAAGCTGACCTTGATTCCGCTGTGGCGCAGTTCCATGCGCAGCGCGTCTGACCACGCCTCCAGCGCATATTTGCTGGCCGCATAAGCGCCGCGACCCGGCGTGGAGATTAATCCCATCACCGATGAGGTCATGACAATACGCCCTTCACCATGCGGCAACATGGCGGGTAACAGACGCATGGTGAGCTGATGTGCGCCGAAAAAGTTGGCGGAAAACTGCTGTTCCATCTGCGTGCGGCTGATGGTGGAAAGGGGGCCATACACGCCGAATCCGGCATTGTTAAAGATCCCATACAGACAATTATCGGTCAGGGCGATCACTTCGTCGGCTGCGCGATCAACACTTTCCGGTGAATCCAGATCGATCAACACGCCGGTTAATCCCATATTGTTCATGCGCTCAACATCATCCGGTTTCCGGCAACCTGCCAGTACATGAAAACCCTGGCGTTTTAATTCGAGCGCGCTTTCCAGGCCAATTCCACTGGAACATCCGGTAATTAAGACCGATTTTTGCATAACTTTACCTGTCAGGATCTCCGTTGCTTTATGAGTCATGATTTACTAAAGGCTGCAACTGCTTCGCCATCCAGTCGGCAATAAACGGCTGAGCGTCGCGGTTGGGATGAATACCGTCATCCTGCATCCATTGTGGCTTGAGGTAGACCTCTTCCATAAAAAAGGGCAGCAGCGGAACATCAAACTCTTTGGCGAGTTTGGGGTAAATGGCGCTAAAGGCTTCATTATAACGGCGACCATAGTTTGCAGGCAGACGTATTTGCATTAACAATGGTTCAGCGTTGGCGGCTTTGACATCCTGCAAAATCTGGCGCAGCGTTTGCTCGGTTTGTTGTGGCTGAAAACCACGCAAACCGTCATTGCCGCCCAGTTCAACCAGCACCCAGCGCGGCTGATGCTGTTTCAGCAGAGCCGGAAGGCGCGCCAGCCCTTGTTGCGAGGTGTCGCCGCTGATGCTGGCATTAACTACCGACGTTTTACTCTGCCACTTATCATTCAACAAGGCAGGCCAGGCCGCGCTGGCCGACATTCGATACCCGGCGCTCAGGCTATCACCCAGAATCAATAACGTGTCCGCTGCGGCGGCACGGAAGGTTAACAGGACCAGGAACAGGAAGGGCAAATGCCAGCGGAAAACATTGTTGAAGTTCATCATCTTAAGAAGTCCGTCGGTCAGGGGGAGCATGAACTCTCCATCCTCACCGGAGTTGAGCTGGTTGTCAAACGTGGCGAAACCATCGCCCTGGTGGGTGAGTCGGGATCGGGTAAGTCAACCTTGCTGGCGATCCTCGCCGGGCTGGATGACGGCAGCAGTGGCGAAGTGAGTCTGGTGGGACAACCACTACATAATATGGACGAAGAAGCGCGGGCAAAGTTGCGCGCGAAGCATGTAGGCTTTGTTTTTCAGTCATTTATGTTAATTCCTACTCTTAACGCGCTGGAAAACGTCGAGCTTCCGGCGCTGCTGCGCGGTGAGAGTAGCGCGGAAAGTCGTAATGGGGCGAAAGCGTTGCTCGAACAGTTAGGACTGGGCAAACGTCTTGATCATCTTCCGGCACAGCTTTCCGGTGGAGAACAGCAACGGGTGGCGCTGGCGCGAGCTTTTAACGGTCGGCCTGATGTGCTGTTTGCCGATGAACCCACCGGCAACCTTGACCGCCAGACGGGCGATAAAATTGCCGACCTGCTGTTTTCCCTCAACCGTGAGCATGGCACCACCCTGATTATGGTGACCCACGACCTGCAACTGGCGGCACGCTGCGACCGCTGCTTACGGCTGGTGAACGGACAGTTGCAGGAGGAAGCATGATTGCACGTTGGTTCTGGCGCGAATGGCGCTCGCCGTCGCTGTTGATTGTCTGGCTGGCATTAAGCCTGGCGGTGGCCTGCGTGCTGGCGTTGGGCAATATCAGCGATCGGATGGAGAAAGGTTTAAGCCAGCAAAGCCGTGAGTTTATGGCGGGCGATCGGGCGTTGCGCAGTTCGCGCGAAGTACCGCCAGCGTGGCTGGAAGAGGCGCAAAAGCGCGGCCTGAAAGTCGGCAAGCAGCTTACCTTTGCCACCATGACCTTTGCGGGCGACACGCCGCAACTGGCGAACGTCAAAGCGGTTGATGATATCTACCCGATGTATGGCGAGCTACAGACCAATCCTTCTGGACTAAAACCGCAACCGGGCAGCGTATTGCTGGCTCCACGGCTGATGGCGCTCCTGAATTTGAAAACGGGCGATACCATCGACGTGGGTGATGCCACGTTGCGCATTGCCGGAGAAGTGATTCAGGAGCCGGATTCCGGTTTTAATCCCTTCCAGATAGCCCCACGCCTGATGATGAATCTGGCAGATGTCGATAAAACAGGAGCCATACAGCCGGGAAGTCGGGTCACCTGGCGTTATAAATTCGGCGGCAACGAGAACCAGCTTGACGGCTATGAGAAATGGTTGTTACCACAGCTTAAACCCGAACAACGCTGGTACGGTCTGGAACAAGACGAAGGTGCGCTGGGGCGTTCGATGGAACGCTCGCAACAGTTCCTGCTGCTTTCGGCGTTGCTGACCTTGTTGCTGGCGGTGGCGGCGGTCGCGGTGGCGATGAATCATTATTGCCGCAGCCGCTACGATCTGGTGGCGATCCTCAAAACGCTGGGGGCTGGGCGGGCGCAACTGCGTAAGTTAATCGTCGGTCAGTGGCTGATGGTACTGATACTTTCAGCCGTTACCGGCGGAGCGATTGGCCTGTTGTTCGAAAGCGTGTTGATGGTTTTGCTCAAGCCTGTTCTGCCCGCCGCGCTGCCGCCTGCCAGCTTCTGGCCGTGGTTGTGGGCGCTCGGCACCATGACGGTTATCTCGTTGCTGGTGGGGCTGCGACCGTACCGACTGTTGCTGGCAACGCAGCCTTTACGCGTATTACGTAATGATGTGGTCGCCAACGTCTGGCCGCTGAAGTTTTATCTGCCGATTGTCAGTGTGGTGGTTGTGCTGCTGCTCGCCGGATTAATGGGTGGCAGTATGCTGCTGTGGGCGGTGCTGGCGGGCGCGATAGTGCTGGCTTTGCTGTGCGGTGTGCTGGGCTGGATGCTGCTCAATGTATTACGCAGTATGACGCTGAAATCGCTGCCTCTGCGCCTGGCGGTTAGCCGCCTGTTACGTCAGCCGTGGTCAACGTTAAGCCAGCTTTCGGCCTTTTCGCTCTCCTTTATGCTGCTGGCACTGCTGCTGGTGTTGCGTGGCGATCTGCTTGACCGCTGGCAGCAGCAGTTGCCGCCAGAAAGCCCGAACTACTTTTTAATCAACATCGCCACGGAACAGGTAACGCCGCTAAAAGCGTTCCTCGCGGAATATCAGATAGTCCCGGAATCGTTTTATCCGGTGGTGCGGGCGCGGCTGACGGCAATCAATGGCAAAGCGACAGAAGGCAATGAGGATGAAGCGCTTAATCGCGAGCTGAATCTCACCTGGCAAAATACGCGGCCGGATCATAACCCGATTGTCGCCGGTAGCTGGCCGCCAAAAGCCGATGAAGTGTCGATGGAAGAGGGGCTGGCAAAACGCCTGAACGTTGGTCTGGGCGATACCGTCACCTTTATGGGTGACACCCAGGAGTTTCGCGCCAAAGTCACCAGCCTGCGCAAAGTGGACTGGGAAAGTCTGCGTCCGAATTTCTATTTTATTTTCCCTGAAGGGGCACTGAACGGGCAACCGCAGAGCTGGCTCACCAGTTTCCGTTGGGAGAACGGCAACGGCATGTTGACGCAACTCAACCGCCAGTTCCCGACCATTAGCCTGTTGGACATTGGTGCGATCTTAAAACAGGTCGGCCAGGTGCTGGAGCAGGTAAGTCGGGCGCTGGAAGTGATGGTGGTGCTGGTCACTGCCTGCGGTATGTTGCTGTTGCTGGCACAGGTGCAGGTGGGAATGCGTCAGCGGCATCAGGAATTGGTGGTGTGGCGCACACTCGGCGCGGGCAAAAAGCTGCTGCGCACAACATTGTGGTGTGAGTTTGCCATGCTCGGGTTTGTTTCCGGCCTGGTAGCCGCAATCGGCGCGGAAACGGCGCTGGCGGTATTGCAGGCGAAAGTGTTTGATTTCCCGTGGGAGCCAGACTGGCGATTGTGGATTGTGCTGCCGTGCAGCGGTGCGTTGCTTCTTTCCCTATGCGGCGGCTGGCTGGGTGCGCGACTGGTTAAGGGGAAGGCACTGTTCAGGCAGTTTACGGGGTGATGAGAGGCGTTAGATTGCCTGATGCGACGCTTTGCGCGTCTTATCAGGCCTACGGTCTACGGGCGAAATGTAGGCCGGGTGAGGCACTTGTGCTGCATCCGGTAGCCGTGCACTGATGCCTGATGCAACACTTTGCGCGTCTTATCAGGCCTACGGTCTACGGGCGAAATGTAGGCCGGGTGAGGCACTTGTGCTGCATCCGGTAGCCGTGCACTGATGCCTGATGCGACGCTTTGCGCGTCTTATCAGGCCTACGGTCTACGGGCGAAATGTAGGCTGGGTGAGGCGCTTGTGCTGCATCCGGTAGCTGTGCACTGATGCCCGATGCGACGCTTTGCGCGTCTTATCAGGCCTACGGTCTACGGGCGAAATGTAGGCCGGGTGAGGCACTTGTGCTGCATCCGGTAGCTGTGCACTGATGCTCGATGCGACGCTTTGCGCGTCTTATCAGGCCTACGGTCTACGGGCAAAATGTAGGCCGGATAAGGCGTTTACGCCGCATCCGGCATGAACAACGCGCACAGAATGCCGCCCATCACTGCGCCTTCACCCACTCCATCACTTCCGCCCACTCACCGCGAAAGACAACTTTTTCCGCTTTTTTCTCAAGCTGATAGCGATACATCGGGTCGTAATACTCTTCAAGCAGCGGCACCAGCCAGGCCATATGACCGTCGGTGCTGCCGGTTGCGAGTTGCGTTGTCAGCGCCGCACCCAGCCGTGCCGCCAGTTCGTTATAGCGCTGTAATCCCAGCCGACGTTTAATTGCTGAAAGCCCATGATGCAGGTACTCGCAATACTCTTGCCAGCCCTGTTCTTCACCATATGCATGGGTAAAATCATGATGCATACGCAGGAAATACTCTTCGTTCAGGCGTTCAAGACGGATCTCAAACGGGTCTTCCACCACCGCAATCGCCGCCTGGGTCATTCGCTCGCGCAGACATTCCGGAAGGTGATTTGAACCAATCATCCGGCTTTCATCTTCCAGCACCCACAGGCGCAGCTCCTGACGGGCGTCGGTTTTTAGCATTTCGGCGGCCAGCAGGTTTTCAAAACTCGCCTGGCTAAGTTGTGGTTGTAACGTGCGACCAAAAGCAGAACCACGATGGCGCGCCAGCCCTTCCAGATCAACACCGTTCGGTTGCTGTTGCACTAACAGCGTTTTGCCGCTGCCGGTACAACCGCCAATCAGCACTATCGGTTTTTTTGACAGTTCAATGGTCGCCTGAATCGCGGTCTGGCGCAGTGCCTTATAACCGCCTTCCACCAGCGGATAATCAATCCCTGCGTCATGCAGCCAGCGTTGCACAATATGTGAACGTTGACCGCCGCGGGCGCAGCAGAGAATACCTTGTGGATTTTGCAGGCACGCTGCCCGCCAGGCGTCCATGCGATGCTGACGAATTTCACCCGCCACCAGTTTATGCCCCAACGCCAGCGCCGCCTCTGATCCTTGCTGTTTATAGCAGGTGCCAACGGCGGCGCGTTCATCGTTATTCATTAACGGCAGGTTGATAGCGGCGGGCATTGCGCCTTGCTCAAACTCGATGGGGGCACGAACATCAATAATGGGCGTATCAGCAATCAGCAGGGCACGATAGTCCTGTTCCGTGTATCTCTCTTGCATAGTAAAAAGTGAACCTCAAATCAGCTTGCGCGCTATTTTACGCGCCAACGCGCAAGGAAACTTGATTTTTAACTACGTGGGTTGCCGAAAATTTCTAAAAAACCGCTGATTTCCGGCCTGCGCTGGGTAAACAAGGTCACAATATCTTCCACCGCTTTGCCGCTGCCAAACTTGCGCCATGCCAGACTTAATGGCGAAGGAGGGCGCATCGTCGGGATGACCCGGCTGACCAGTTGTTGATTATCAATCATCGACTGGCAAAGTGATTTTGGCAAAAAACCAATGCCAACGCCCGCCAGATGGGCGGCGATTTTCGTTTCCATATCAGGAACAATAATTTCCTTTTGTCCCGGCAAACGCCAGGCGACGCGTTTGGTTAAGGTTCGGGCGCTGTCTTCAATATTGACCGCCGGAAAGCGCCGTAACTGCGCTTCTGTTAGCGGCTCTTCAACGTTCGCCAGCGGATGATCCGCCGCGATAACAAAGCGCCATTGCACCGAACCTAAAGGATCAAGGCTAAAAGTATTTGCCAGTGCTTCGGTCCCCGTGACGCCGATAGCCAGGGAAAAGCCTTCGTACAATAGCGAATCCCAGACACCCATATAGATTTGTCGGGAGATGTGAAACTGGGTAAAGGGATAACGTTCATTCAGCCACGCCAGCAGTTGGGCGACGGCCTGGGGATTGTAGAGCAGGTTGTTGATGACGATATTCACCTGGCGTTCCACGCCATCATTCACCTGTTGCAGCTCGCTGGGCATACTTTCCAGCCAGCTCAGCCAGTCTCTGGCCTGACAAAGCAGATGCTCGCCTGCCGCTGTCAACGTCACGCTGCGAGTCGTGCGGAAAAACAACGCCACCCCGGTATTCTCTTCCAGAAGTTTAATGCGATAACTGATAGTCGCCGTGGTTTTACATAATCGTTCAGCCGCTTTTGAAAAACTTCCTGTTTCAGCAACAGCAATAAAAGTTCGCAAGGTTTCTGGATCAAACATCTTCAGGTATCCCATTTTAAATCAGCAAGTTGCATGATTTTCTTGTCCTTTGATTTACCTGTATTTTTACATGATAACCCTGCGTGATTTGTGGACTAAATCTGGTTTTGGAAAAATATTCCAACTTTTGTATTGATGTTGTTCTCTTAAGGTTTTAGATTGCCTGTTATTGAAACCTGGCTGACCGGTCGGCGGTGGTTGAACGGAATTATGTTACAAGGACAAAAAGATGAAACTTCAGGTATTACCGTTAAGTCAGGAAGCCTTCAGTGCTTATGGCGACGTTATCGAAACGCAGCAACGGGATTTTTTCCATATAAACAATGGACTGGTGGAGCGTTATCACGATTTGGCGCTCGTTGAGATTCTTGAGCAAGACCGGACGCTTATCAGCATTAACCGCGCGCAACCGGCGAATCTGCCGCTGACCATCCACGAACTCGAACGCCATCCGTTGGGCACCCAGGCATTTATTCCGTTGAAAGGGGAAGCGTTTGTGGTGGTCGTGGCGTCAGGTGATGAAACCCCAGATCTGTCAACGCTGCGGGCGTTTATCACCAACGGTGAGCAGGGGGTGAATTACCATCGTAATGTCTGGCACCATCCGCTTTTCGCCTGGCAGCAGGTTACCGATTTTCTGACCATCGATCGCGGCGGCAGTGACAACTGTGATGTCGAAAGTATTCCTGAACAGGAACTCTGTTTTGCGTGACGCCTGGAACCGACTTGCATAAGATAAACTAATTGTTCATTGTTTATGCTCACTTGTAGGTCGGAGTTAACGTAGGTATGACGGAAGTTAGACGGCGCGGCAGGCCAGGACAGGCAGAGCCTGTGGCACAGAAGGGCGCACAGGCGTTAGAACGGGGAATTGCGATCCTGCAATATCTGGAAAAAAGTGGGGGAAGTTCATCGGTTAGCGATATTTCTCTCAATCTGGATTTGCCGCTCTCAACGACCTTTCGCTTGCTGAAGGTTTTACAGGCAGCGGATTTTGTCTATCAGGACAGTCAGTTAGGCTGGTGGCATATAGGATTAGGTGTCTTTAACGTCGGCGCGGCGTATATCCATAACCGCGATGTCCTCTCCGTTGCCGGGCCGTTTATGCGCCGCCTGATGTTGCTTTCCGGCGAGACGGTCAATGTCGCAATTCGTAACGGCAATGAAGCGGTTTTAATTGGTCAGTTAGAGTGTAAATCGATGGTCAGGATGTGCGCGCCGCTGGGCAGTCGTCTGCCGTTACATGCTTCCGGTGCAGGCAAGGCGCTGCTTTATCCGCTGGCGGAAGAGGAGCTGATGAGCATCATCCTGCAAACCGGTTTGCAGCAGTTTACGCCAACGACGCTTGTGGATATGCCCACCTTGCTGAAGGACCTGGAACAAGCGCGTGAACTGGGCTATACCGTAGATAAAGAAGAGCATGTTGTAGGCCTGAATTGCATAGCTTCAGCAATTTACGACGATGTAGGTAGTGTTGTTGCCGCTATCTCTATCTCCGGGCCTTCATCACGACTGACAGAAGATCGTTTTGTCAGCCAGGGTGAGCTGGTCAGAGACACCGCCCGCGATATTAGTACGGCGTTGGGACTGAAAGCACATCCATAGTGTCTGTCGCATCCCGCTCTGCGGAGCGGGTTTTTTTGACAAAAAAATGAAAGTTGGAAAATTTTTCCAATTAATAGAGGTAGGAATAAAATGGCAAAAATGAGAGCCGTTGACGCGGCAATGTATGTGCTGGAGAAAGAAGGTATCACCACCGCCTTCGGCGTTCCGGGAGCAGCAATCAACCCTTTCTATTCAGCGATGCGTAAGCACGGCGGTATTCGTCACATCCTGGCGCGTCACGTAGAAGGTGCGTCGCACATGGCGGAAGGCTATACCCGCGCAACGGCAGGGAATATCGGCGTTTGTTTGGGGACTTCCGGGCCTGCGGGCACGGACATGATCACCGCGCTCTATTCTGCTTCTGCTGATTCCATTCCTATTTTGTGTATTACCGGTCAGGCTCCGCGCGCTCGTCTGCATAAAGAAGATTTCCAGGCGGTGGATATCGAAGCTATCGCCAAACCGGTCAGTAAAATGGCGGTTACTGTACGTGAAGCGGCGCTGGTGCCTCGTGTGCTGCAACAGGCATTTCACCTGATGCGTTCTGGTCGTCCGGGGCCGGTACTGGTGGATTTACCGTTCGACGTTCAGGTTGCGGAAATCGAGTTTGATCCTGACATGTACGAACCGCTGCCGGCCTACAAACCTGCTGCCAGCCGTATGCAGATCGAAAAAGCGGTAGAAATGTTAATTCAGGCCGAACGTCCGGTGATTGTTGCCGGGGGCGGGGTAATCAACGCCGATGCCGCGGCGCTGTTACAACAGTTTGCTGAACTGACCAGTGTTCCGGTGATCCCAACGCTGATGGGCTGGGGCTGTATTCCGGACGATCACGAACTGATGGCCGGGATGGTGGGGCTGCAAACCGCGCATCGCTACGGTAACGCAACGTTGCTGGCGTCCGACATGGTGTTTGGTATTGGTAACCGTTTTGCCAACCGTCATACCGGTTCGGTAGAGAAATACACCGAAGGGCGCAAAATCGTCCACATCGATATTGAGCCGACACAAATTGGCCGCGTGCTGTGTCCGGATCTGGGTATTGTCTCTGACGCTAAAGCGGCGCTGATGCTGCTGGTTGAAGTGGCGCAGGAGATGCAAAAAGCCGGGCGTCTGCCTTGTCGTAAAGAGTGGGTTGCAGAGTGCCAGCAGCGCAAACGCACTCTGCTGCGCAAAACCCACTTCGACAACGTGCCGGTGAAACCGCAGCGCGTGTATGAAGAGATGAACAAAGCCTTTGGACGCGATGTTTGCTATGTCACCACTATTGGTCTGTCGCAAATTGCCGCTGCACAAATGCTGCATGTCTTTAAAGACCGTCACTGGATCAACTGTGGTCAGGCAGGCCCGCTGGGCTGGACCATTCCGGCGGCGCTGGGCGTGTGTGCGGCTGATCCAGAGCGTAATGTGGTGGCGATTTCCGGTGACTTCGACTTCCAGTTCCTGATTGAAGAGTTAGCCGTTGGCGCACAGTTCAACATTCCGTACATCCATGTGCTGGTCAATAACGCCTATCTCGGCCTGATTCGCCAGTCGCAGCGTGCATTTGATATGGATTACTGCGTACAACTCGCGTTCGAAAATATTAACTCCAGTGATGTGAACGGTTACGGCGTTGACCACGTAAAAGTGGCGGAAGGTTTGGGTTGTAAAGCCATTCGCGTCTTCAAACCGGAAGATATTGCTCCGGCCTTTGAACAGGCGAAAGCCTTAATGAATCAGTACCGTGTTCCGGTGGTAGTGGAAATTATGCTGGAGCGTGTGACTAATATTTCGATGGGCAGTGAACTGGATAACGTCATGGAATTTGAAGATATTGCGGATAACGCAGTGGACGCACCGACGGAAACCTGTTTCATGCACTATGAATAAGGGAGATAAATAATGTTACGTTTCTCTGCTAATTTATCGATGTTATTTGGCGAATATGATTTTCTCAGCCGTTTTGAGAAAGCCGCTCAGTGTGGTTTTCGCGGTGTTGAATTTATGTTTCCTTATGACTACGACATTGAAGAATTAAAACAGGTACTGGTGAGTAATAAACTTGAACATACGCTGCATAATTTACCGGCGGGTGACTGGGCGGCAGGCGAGCGGGGTATTGCCTGTATTCCAGGGCGTGAAGAAGAGTTTCGTGATGGCGTAGCAGCAGCGATTCGTTATGCCCGTGCGCTGGGTAATAAAAAAGTTAACTGTCTGGTCGGGAAAACACCAGCAGGCTTCAGCAGTGAACAGATTCACGCAACGCTTGTGGAAAATCTGCGTTATGCCGCGAATATGCTGATGAAAGAAGATATTTTATTATTGATTGAGCCAATCAACCATTTCGATATTCCTGGTTTTCATCTCACCGGAACTCAGCAGGCACTGAAACTGATTGAAGATGTTGGCTGCTGCAATGTAAAAATCCAGTATGACATTTATCATATGCAACGGATGGAAGGTGAATTAACCAATACCATAACCCAATGGGCCGATAAAATTGGTCATCTGCAAATCGCTGATAATCCACATCGCGGCGAACCAGGAACCGGAGAAATTAATTACGATTATCTCTTTACGGTAATTGAAAATTCTGACTACAACGGTTGGGTTGGGTGTGAATATAAACCCCAAACCACTACGGAAGCCGGTTTACGCTGGATGGAACCGTACCGTTAAAACGTAACGCTGTTCAGACAATGCTTTTTTAGGCCGCAACATCGGCAGGGGATCGTGTTGTCTGAATTCAGGAATGGCGACATTTAAAAGAGGTTAATTATGAAACTGGGATTTATTGGCTTAGGCATTATGGGCACCCCGATGGCCATTAATCTGGCGCGTGCCGGTCATCAATTACATGTCACAACCATTGGACCGGTTGCTGATGAATTACTGTCACTCGGTGCCGTTAATGTCGAAACCGCGCGCCAGGTAACGGACGCTGCCGACATCATTTTTATTATGGTGCCGGATACGCCGCACGTTGAAGAGGTTCTGTTTGGTGACAATGGCTGTACTAAAGCTGCGCTGAAGGGCAAAACCATTGTTGATATGAGTTCTATTTCACCGATTGAAACTAAACGTTTTGCTCGTCAGGTAAATGAACTGGGTGGTAATTATCTCGATGCGCCCGTTTCCGGCGGAGAAATTGGCGCGCGTGAAGGGACGTTGTCAATTATGGTTGGCGGTGACGAAGCGGTATTTGAACGCGTGAAACCGCTGTTTGAACTGCTCGGTAAAAATATCACCCTCGTGGGCGGTAACGGCGACGGTCAAACCTGCAAAGTGGCGAACCAGATTATCGTGGCGCTCAATATTGAAGCGGTTTCTGAAGCCCTGTTGTTTGCTTCGAAAGCCGGTGCTGATCCTGTGCGTGTGCGTCAGGCGTTGATGGGTGGCTTTGCCTCCTCGCGCATTCTGGAAGTTCACGGAGAGCGTATGATTAAACGCACCTTTAATCCGGGCTTCAAAATCGCTCTGCACCAGAAAGATCTCAACCTGGCGCTACAAAGTGCGAAAGCGCTGGCGCTGAATCTGCCAAACACCGCGACCTGCCAGGAATTATTTAATACCTGTGCAGCAAACGGCGGCAGCCAGTTGGATCACTCTGCGTTAGTGCAGGCGCTGGAATTAATGGCGAATCATAAACTGGCCTGATAAATGAGCATCATGGCTGATGAAGCTACGATGCCCGCAATAAATAATGGCCGATATCAAATAATTGATTCGGCCTGCAGTAAAAAAGAAAGCAGCCAACGATGTTGCTTCAGTATTAAATCTATTTTTTATTTTATTAGTTCCTCATAGCTAGATTAAAACAGCGTTATTCAATACGTGAAATTAAGAGGGATTTATGGAACATCAGAGAAAACTATTCCAGCAACGTGGCTATAGCGAAGATCTATTACCGAAAACGCAAAACCAGCGGACCTGGAAAACATTTAACTATTTTACCTTATGGATGGGGTCGGTACATAACGTTCCCAACTACGTAATGGTAGGTGGCTTTTTTATTCTCGGCTTGTCTACCTTTAGTATTATGCTGGCAATTATCCTTAGTGCCTTTTTTATTGCAGCGGTAATGGTATTAAACGGTGCGGCGGGCAGTAAATACGGCGTACCATTTGCCATGATCCTGCGTGCTTCTTACGGTGTACGTGGCGCACTGTTTCCCGGATTATTAAGAGGTGGTATTGCCGCTATCATGTGGTTTGGCCTGCAATGCTACGCGGGGTCACTGGCCTGCTTGATCCTGATTGGCAAAATCTGGCCGGGGTTTTTAACTCTCGGTGGTGATTTCACTCTGTTAGGACTTTCTCTACCCGGCCTGATTACCTTCTTGTTTTTTTGGCTGGTTAACGTTGGAATTGGCTTCGGTGGCGGCAAAGTTTTAAATAAATTCACCGCCATTCTTAACCCGTGCATCTATATCGTTTTCGGTGGCATGGCGATTTGGGCGATTTCGTTGGTTGGGATCGGTCCAATCCTCGACTACATCCCCAGTGGTGTACAGAAAGCAGAAAACAGTGGTTTCCTGTTCCTGGTGGTGATAAACGCGGTGGTTGCGGTCTGGGCAGCACCGGCGGTAAGCGCATCCGACTTTACGCAAAACGCCCACTCGTTTCGTGAGCAGGCGCTGGGGCAAACGCTGGGTCTGGTCGTGGCCTATATTCTGTTTGCGGTTGCTGGGGTAAGTATTATTGCCGGAGCCAGTATTCATTACGGCGCTGATACCTGGAACGTGCTGGATATTGTTCAACGTTGGGACAGCCTGTTCGCCTCATTCTTTGCGGTACTGGTTATTCTGATGACGACCATTTCGACTAACGCCACCGGTAATATTATTCCGGCCGGTTATCAGATTGCTGCTATTGCACCGACGAAACTGACCTATAAAAACGGCGTACTGATTGCCAGTATTATCAGCCTGCTGATCTGCCCGTGGAAATTAATGGAAAATCAGGACAGTATTTATCTGTTCCTCGATATTATCGGCGGAATGCTGGGGTCGGTAATTGGTGTGATGATGGCTCACTATTTCGTGGTCATGCGTGGGCAAATTAATCTTGATGAATTATATACCGCATCCGGTGATTTTAAATACTACGATAACGGCTTTAACCTTACCGCGTTCTCAGTAACTTTGGTGGCGGTTATTTTATCTCTCGGCGGTAAATTTATTCCGGTCATGGAACCATTATCTCGAATTTCATGGTTTGTCGGCGTTATCGTCGCCTTTGCGGCTTACGCTTTATTAAAAAAACGCACAGCAATAGAAAAAACAGGAGAACAAAAAGTCACAGGTTAATTAATCCCGATATTGAACATTGAGTTAAAAAACCAATCTGTATTTTACAAGGAGTTTGTTATGTCTTTTGATTTAATTATTAAAAACGGCACTGTCATTTTAGAAAATGAAGCTCGCGTTGTAGATATCGCCGTTAAAGGCGGAAAAATTGCCGCTATCGGTCAGGAGCTGGGCGATGCAAAAGAAATTATGGATGCGTCTGGTCTGGTGGTCTCTCCGGGCATGGTTGATGCGCACACCCATATTTCTGAGCCAGGTCGCAGCCACTGGGAAGGTTATGAAACCGGCACTCGCGCAGCGGCAAAAGGCGGTATTACCACCATGATCGAAATGCCGCTCAACCAGTTGCCAGCTACCGTTGACCGCGCTTCTATTGAACTGAAGTTTGATGCCGCTAAAGGCAAGCTGACTATCGATGCGGCACAACTCGGTGGCCTGGTGTCTTACAATATCGACCGTCTGCATGAGCTGGATGAAGTGGGCGTTGTCGGCTTCAAATGCTTCGTCGCAACCTGTGGCGATCGCGGTATCGACAATGACTTCCGTGACGTCAATGACTGGCAGTTCTTCAAAGGCGCGCAGAAGCTGGGCGAGCTGGGTCAGCCGGTGCTGGTGCACTGCGAAAACGCGCTGATCTGTGACGAACTGGGCGAAGAAGCGAAGCGTGAAGGCCGCGTAACCGCGCATGACTATGTCGCTTCGCGCCCGGTATTTACGGAAGTGGAAGCGATTCGCCGCGTACTGTATCTGGCAAAAGTTGCCGGTTGCCGTCTGCACGTTTGCCACATCAGCAGCCCGGAAGGTGTTGAAGAAGTGACTCGTGCGCGTCAGGAAGGTCAGGACGTTACCTGTGAATCCTGCCCGCATTACTTTGTGCTGGATACCGATCAGTTTGAAGAAATAGGCACTCTGGCGAAGTGTTCACCGCCGATCCGCGATTTGGAAAACCAGAACGGCATGTGGGAAAAACTGTTCAACGGTGAAATCGACTGCCTGGTTTCTGACCACTCTCCATGCCCTCCTGAAATGAAAGCCGGTAACATCATGAAAGCATGGGGCGGTATCGCTGGTCTGCAAAGCTGCATGGACGTGATGTTCGATGAAGCGGTACAGAAACGTGGTATGTCTCTGGCCATGTTCGGCAAATTAATGGCCACCAATGCGGCGGATATTTTCGGTTTGCAGCAAAAAGGTCGTATCGCCCCAGGAAAAGATGCCGACTTCGTCTTCATTCAGCCGAATAGCAGCTATGTTCTTACCAATGACGATTTGGAATATCGCCACAAAGTCAGCCCGTATGTTGGCCGTACCATTGGCGCGCGTATCACGAAAACCATCTTACGTGGTGATGTGATTTACGACATCGAACAGGGCTTCCCTGTTGCGCCTAAAGGTCAATTTATCCTTAAACATCAGCAGTAATCTGGCCCCTGCAATGCCCGCCGCGTGCGGGCATTCTCCGGTTAAGGTGTGTTTATGTTCAATTTTGTAGTCAGCCGCGAAAGCCTGTTATCAGGGTTTCAGTGGTTTTTCTTTATTTTTTGCAACACCGTTGTGGTTCCTCCTACGTTGCTTTCGGCTTTTCAGTTGCCGCAAAGTAGCCTGCTTACGCTCACCCAATATGCTTTTCTCTCTACCGCGCTGGCCTGCTTTGCTCAGGCATTCTGCGGTCATCGTCGCGCAATTATGGAAGGGCCGGGGGGCCTGTGGTGGGGAACCATCCTCACCATCACCCTCGGAGAAGCGTCGCGCGGTACACCGATCAACGATATCGCCACCAGTCTGGCGGTGGGAATTGCGCTCTCCGGCGTACTGACAATAATGATTGGTGTTAGTGGCTTAGGTCATCGCCTGGCGCGGTTATTTACCCCGACGGTGATGGTGCTGTTTATGCTGATGCTTGGCGCACAACTGACCAGCATCTTTTTTAAAGGTATGCTCGGGCTGCCGTTTGGCATAGCCGATCCTGATTTTAAAATTCAGTTACCGCCGTTCGCGCTCTCGGTGGCGGTAATGTGTCTGGTGCTGGCGATGATTATCTTTCTGCCGCAACGTTTTGCCCGTTACGGCTTGCTGGTCGGCACGATAACCGGGTGGTTGTTATGGCATTTTTGCTTTTCGTCCTCGCATTCGCTTTCCGGTGAGTTGCACTGGCAGTGGTTCCCGCTCGGTAGTGGTGGCACGTTGTCACCGGGAATTATTCTGACGGCGGTGATTACCGGTCTGGTTAATATCAGTAATACCTACGGTGCGATTCGCGGTACAGATGTTTTTTATCCGCAACAGGGCGCGGGGAATGCGCGTTATCGTCGCAGCTTTGTGGTGACCGGATTTATGACCCTGATAACCGTACCGTTGTCGGTAATTCCATTCTCGCCGTTTGTTTCATCAATTGGTTTATTAACCCAGACCGGCGATTACTCGCGACGCTCGTTTATTTATGGCAGCGTTATTTGTCTGCTGGTGGCGCTGATTCCTGCACTTACACGACTGTTCTGTAGTATTCCATTACCGGTGAGTAGCGCGGTTATGCTGGTTTCTTATCTACCGCTGCTCTTTTCTGCTCTGGTATTTAGCCAGCAAATAACTTTTACCGCTCGCAATATTTATCGCCTCGCATTGCCGTTATTTGTCGGCATATTTTTAATGGCATTACCGCCTGTGTATCTGCAAGATCTTCCATTAACGCTTCGTCCTCTACTCAGTAACGGCCTACTGGTCGGAATTTTACTGGCTGTTCTTATGGATAATCTAATTCCGTGGGAACGCATCGAATAATTTGTTGAAAAAGGATTAATAATGAAAATTGTCATTGCGCCAGACTCTTTTAAAGAGAGCTTAAGTGCAGAAAAATGTTGTCAGGCAATTAAAGCTGGATTTTCGACCCTCTTTCCCGATGCGCACTATATCTGTTTGCCGATAGCGGATGGTGGAGAGGGGACGGTTGATGCGATGGTTGCTGCGACGGGCGGCAAAATCGTGACGCATGAAGTCTGTGGACCGATGGGCGAAAAAGTGAATGCTTTTTATGGCATTACTGGGGATGGGAAAACGGCGGTGATCGAGATGGCGGCGGCAAGTGGCCTGATGCTGGTCGCACCTGAAAAGCGTAATCCGCTACTGGCGTCAAGTTATGGCACCGGTGAGTTAATTCGCCATGCGCTTGATAACAGCATTCGTCATATTATTCTCGGCATTGGCGGCAGCGCGACGGTAGACGGCGGCATGGGCATGGCGCAGGCACTCGGTGTGCGTTTTCTCGATGCTGATGGTCTGGTGCTGGCGGCAAATGGCGGTAATTTAGCCCGTGTGGCAAGCATTGAGATAGAGGAGCGCGATCCGCGTCTGGTGAGCTGCCATATCGAAGTCGCGTGCGATGTCGATAACCCGCTGGTAGGGGCACGCGGTGCGGCTACGGTGTTTGGCCCACAAAAGGGGGCAACGCCGGAAATGGTCGAAGAGCTGGAACAGGGGCTGCAAAATTACGCCCGTGTTTTACAACAGCAAACTGAAATTAACGTCTGCCAGATGGCAGGTGGCGGCGCAGCGGGCGGAATGGGCATTGCGGCGGCAGTGTTTCTCAATGCGGATATCAAACCGGGTATTGATATTGTGTTAAATGCGGTCAATCTTGCGCAGGCGGTGCAAGGTGCGGCGCTGGTGATCACCGGTGAGGGGCGCATTGACTCACAAACGGCAGGCGGTAAAGCGCCGCTGGGTGTGGCGTCAGTGGCGAAGAAATTAAATGTCCCGGTGATTGGGATTGCTGGCGTATTGGGTGATGGCGTGGAAGTGGTGCATCAATATGGTATCGACGCTGTTTTCAGTATACTGCCGCGGCTGGCACCTTTAGCCGAAGTGCTTGCCAGTGGTGAAACCAATCTCTTTAACAGCGCGCGGAATATTGCCTGTGCCATTAAAATAGGTCAGGGAATTAAACTCTGATTCTTACCTTAATAAAGTGGATGCGGTTCATATCGCATCCGTTCAGATTACTGACAACGTGCGTGTTGTGTATGCCGGTTCCGTCCTGGAAATCGCGAAAATTATCATGTAGGCCTGATAAGTGAAGCGCATCAGGTAATGTTGCGAAAAAAAAGCCACGGTATAAACCGTGGCGAAATCCAACATAGCTAAAATAAAAATCTCAGCGAGAGTGGTATTAATTAAATCTCAACGTCGCGGTTGCAATCTTTCGAATAAATATAACTAAACGCTTCACCGCGCCCTACGCCATAACCGGCTTGCAAGGAATATGCGCCCATAAAGATGTAATCGCCTTTTTTTACTGGGATCCAGTTATTGTCGAGGTTATAAACCCCCTGACCGGAAAGAATATAGGCACCGTGTTCCTGAACGTGGGTTTCGATATAACCGTGGCTGGCACCTGGCGCAAAAGAGAGGATATGCATGTTCATATCAAAGCCTAACTCTTTTGGCAGGAAGTCCAGCAGGATCACATCGTCCATACCTTCATAGTGAATACGTTCCAGTTCATTTGCATTGCCAGAAACCAGCCACGGCGCATGGCCTTCTACCGGAATATAACGGCGCTTATATAAGAAGATTTGGCTGTCTTCGGTCTGGGAATTAACAAACGTCATTAAGGAACCTGGCGGGCAATACAGATACCCACCTTCGCTTAAGTCAAATTTTTTCCCTTCAGCTTCGGCAGTGATATTTCCAGAAATCACATACAGGAAAGTTTCTATCCCATCGCCGCCGAAACCCTGCTGATTACCGCCGTTTTGATGCAGCGTGACCAGATAATCGACAAACGTAGCGCCCAGCTTTGGTGTAGACAGGATCGTCGAGTCACAATTTTCAAAGCCCGGAATAATATTTTTCACCAGGCCGTCTGGGGTTAACAGTGCGAAATTACCGTGTTTCACAATCGCGCGGTTAGCCAGTAAATCATCGCGGTAACCCGTGACGTTATTTAAATATCCCATTTATGACTCCTTATTTCTGCCAGGCAAGTTGATAAAGCATGAGTGCCAACGTTTTGACCCCTTCGGCAAGGTCGTTAATATTGGTGCGTTCCGCCGGGTTATGGCTGATCCCGTTAATGCTGGGAATGAAAATCATGCAGGTCGGCACGCGAGGCGCGAAAATTTGCGCGTCGTGTCCGGCACCGCTGTGCATTACCCGATAGTTCAGGGCTTCCTTCTTGCACAGCTCCGTCAGGGTGGCGACCAGTTCTTTGTTCATTGGCACGGGTTCTTCATCCATCCATAAATCGATATCAATACCGATATCCATTTCATCGCAAATCGCCCGCATGTCGTTTTCTAACCGTTGGGTGAAATCACGCAACACGGCGGCGTCAGTATGGCGACAATCAATAGTGAAAGTGGTTTTCCCCGGCACCACATTCACCGTATTCGGGCGCGGCTCCACCTTGCCAAAGGTGAGCACCAGCGGATCGCCCATCTTTTTCGCTTTTTCAACCGCTTGATTGCAAATGCGACTGAACGCGTAGACCGTATCACGACGATAGCCCATCGGCGTGGTGCCTGCATGGTTTGATTCGCCGTTCAGCGTCACCGTGTAGCGACGTTGCCCGACAATTGCATTCACGATGCCAATTGATTGACCATTACTTTCCAGCACACAGCCTTGTTCAATATGCAGTTCGACAAAGGCTTTGATGTCCTCGCGTGGTGGTAGCGGCGTGTTCGGCAGGGCAAATCCGCAGGCGAGCATCGCATCAAGGAAGCTGTTGCCTTTGGCATCACAGATATTCCGCACATCGTCAGGATTCGCCAGACCGAAAATGTTTTTACTGCCCCAGAAGACATATGGGAAGCGGCTGCCTTCTTCTTCTGCCATCGCCACCACTTCGACTGTACGCAGCGGCGCGCCGTATTGCGTTTTCAGCCAGTCAATTGCCAGCCACGCCGCCAGTGCGCCGAATTGCCCGTCAAGGTTACCGCCGTTAACAACGGTATCGATATGCGAACCGCTCAGAACCACTTCCTGTGGGTATTCGGTGCCGCTCAGGCGGCCGTATAAATTCCCCACTTTGTCAAAATGTGTTTCCAGCCCGCTGACGGCCATTCTTTTTTTGAATTGTTGCTGGGTTTCCAGCCATTCCGGCGAATAAAGTAAACGGGTCATTCCACCCGTTGGGTCTGCGCCAAAAGAGGAAAGCCAGGGCAGCGTTTCTTCTATGGCCTGGCGAAAATGTGTGATCATAGGAAAGTCCTGTCTCAATTATTATTGTGCAAAGGGATTTTTCGTTTCATATGACGTGTTATAAAGCGCGTCGGAAATTAAATACTGGTAAATATCATCAACAATCTCGATACCTTCGACGGCGGCTTTGCGTTGTTTAATATCTTGATCCTGTCCGGGATAATAAACCTGGCTAAAACCGGGCGCGGGGGTAATGGCATTTAATTCGCACATGGTCTGGCTAAGATGTTGTCGGAATAATTCGCTGGAGGAGAAAAAGTCAGGATTAATTACCAGATGTAATTGCCCCAAATTACGTCCGGCGTGTAAATCGTCATACATTGAACTGACCTGACGCCCGAACGGTAAACCGAGTAACACGCCTGAAAGCAGATCAATCATCATCATCAGGCCATAACCTTTCGGTCCGGCAGCGGGCAGCAGGGCGTTAACCGAGAATGGATCGGCTGTTGGTGCTCCGTTTTTATCGACCGCCCAGGTCTCCGGAATAGACATATTGCGCGAGCGCGCGTCGAGTACTTTCCCCCATGCCTGTACGGTAGTCGCCATATCAAAGGTAAGGATCTCGTCACTTTCTCCCGGCGCGGCAAAGGCCAGCGGGTTAGTACCGTAGTAAATTTCCGCCCCACCAAATGGCACCACCATGGGATCGGACTGACACATCGAAATGCCAATTAATCCGGCGTGAGCTGCCTGCTGCACAAAATAAGAGATTGCACCGCTGTGCCCCATCCGACTAATGCCGACCACGGCAACGCCATTTTGTTGGGCGGTTTTGATGGCATGTTCCATAGCCATTTTTGCGGCAACCTGCCCGGCGGCGTTGTCGGCATGTAAAATTGCCGAGCACGGCCCTGTCTCCTCAAGACGGAATGCCGGTTCGCGGTTAGTGCCGCCTTTTGAAATGCGTTCTGCGTAGTATTCCACGCGTACCGCGCCATGAGAGTGGATCCCTCTGGCATCGGCGTAAACCAATACTTCAGCAACGGTTGCAGCGTGCTCACGTTTTAACCCAGCCAGGCAGAGTTTATTCTCAATTAGCTGGTGGAGTGTTTCCCGACTGATTTTCATCTGTCTTCCTTTTTAACGACGGTGTGAAGCATGACTGCAATTAACATACAGGGAAAATATCTGGATTATGTGATCCAGACAGGCAAAAAAATATAGTTAGAATTTATTTGATAATCCGCCTGTTTTTAATCTGATTTTTAAAATTACGTCGCTTGTTAAAAAATAACACGTAATGCTCTGGCGGTTATTTGATTTACTTTACTAATAATCTCTGTGTGATGTTTATCACCTTATTTACCATCGACCGACGATACCGTAATTGACACATTAATACTGCTCGTGCAATTGCCATGGGTGCAATTTTTAAGGAGTTGTTATGATCCACGCCTTTATTAAAAAAGGGTGTTTTCAGGATTCGGTCAGTTTAATGATTATTTCACGAAAACTCAGCGAATCAGAAAATGTTGATGATGTTTCCGTAATGATGGGTACGCCCGCTAATAAAGCGTTATTAGAGACTACAGGTTTCTGGCATGACGATTTTAATAACGCCACGCCGAACGATATTTGCGTGGCAATTCGTAGCGAAGCGGCGGATGCGGGGATCGCGCAGGCGATTATGCAGCAGCTTGAAGAGGCGTTAAAGCAACTGGCGCAGGGGACGGTCAGCAGCCAGGCGTTAACGCAGGTGCGCCGCTGGGATAGCGCCTGTCAGAAATTACCCGACGCTAATCTGGCGCTGATTTCAGTGGCGGGTGAGTACGCGGCGGAACTGGCTAATCAGGCGCTGGATCGCAACCTCAACGTGATGATGTTCTCCGATAACGTCACGCTGGAAGACGAAATCCAACTCAAAACTCATGCGCGGGAAAAAGGCTTGCTGGTGATGGGGCCGGATTGCGGTACGTCGATGATTGCCTCTACGCCGCTGGCTTTCGCTAATGTGATGCCGGAAGGCAATATTGGTGTCATTGGCGCTTCTGGTACAGAGATCCAGGAATTGTGCTCGCAGATTGCGCTGGCAGGGGAGGGGATCTCCCACGCAATTGGTCTGGGCGGGCGCGATCTCAGCCGTGAAGTGGGCGGCATCAGTGCGCTGACGGCGCTGGAAATGCTCAGTGCAGACGAGAAAAGCGAAGTGCTGGCGTTTGTCTCAAAACCGCCAGCCGAAGCCGTGCGCCTGAAAATTGTTAATGCCATGAAAGTAACCGGCAAACCGACGGTGGCGCTGTTTTTAGGTTATACCCCGACGGCGACTCGTGACGAGAATGTGTGGTTTGCCTCCTCGCTGGATGATGCCGCGCGTCTGGCTTGCCTGCTTTCACGCGTTACAGCGCGACGTAATGCGATAGCTCCGGCCAGCAGTGGATTTATTTGCGGCTTGTATACCGGCGGTACGCTGGCAGCCGAAGCGGCGGGATTACTCGCCGGACATCTGGGCGTGCCAGCCGACGATGCCCATCATCACGGCATGATGCTGGACGCTGATGGTCACCAGATCCTCGATCTGGGCGATGATTTCTACACCGTCGGGCGTCCCCATCCGATGATCGACCCGACGTTACGTAATCTGTTGATTGCCGATCTCGGTGCTAAACCACAAGTGCGTGTATTGCTACTCGATGTGGTGATTGGTTTTGGTGCGACTGCCGATCCTGCCGCATCGCTGGTAAGCGCATGGCAACAAGCCTGTGACGCCCGTCCAGATAGTCAACCTCTGTATGCCATTGCCACGGTGACGGGTACTGAACGTGACCCGCAATGCCGTTCGCAACAAATTGCCACACTGGAAGATGCGGGGATCGCGGTGGTCAGTTCACTGCCTGAAGCCACGTTGCTGGCGGCGGCGCTGATTCATCCGCTTTCGCCAGCCACGCATAAATACACTCCATCATTACTGAAAAACGTCGCTGTGATTAACGCCGGGTTACGCAGTTTTGCGCTGGATCTTCAAAGTGCCAGCAAACCGGTAGTGCATTACCAATGGGTGCCAGTCGCTGGCGGCAATAAAAAACTGGCTCGTTTATTAGAACGTTTGCAATAAGGGGGGGTTCCCATGTTTACATCAGTGGCGCAAGCCAATACTGCGGTTATCGAACAAATTCGTCGCGCTCGTCCACACTGGCTGGATGTGCAACCGGCTTCTTCACTCATTAGCGCGTTAAATCAGGGTAAAACACTGCTTCACGCCGGGCCACCGATGCGCTGGCAGGAGATGACCGGGCCAATGAAAGGAGCGTGCGTGGGCGCATGTCTGTTTGAAGGCTGGGCAAAAGATGAAGCGCAGGCTTTGGCGATGCTGGAGCAGGGGGAAGTGAACTTCATTCCTTGCCACCATGTGAATGCTGTCGGGCCAATGGGCGGTATTACCTCTGCCAGTATGCCGATGCTGGTGGTTGAGAATGTGACCGACGGTAACCGGGCGTATTGCAACCTCAACGAAGGTATCGGCAAAGTGATGCGTTTCGGTGCCTATGGCGAAGATGTTCTGACTCGCCATCGCTGGATGCGCGATGTGTTGATGCCAGTATTAAGCGCCGCGCTGGGGCGCATGGAGCATGGTATCGATCTCACCGCGATGATGGCGCAGGGCATTACGATGGGCGATGAGTTCCATCAACGCAACATTGCTTCCTCAGCACTGTTGATGCGTGCGCTGGCACCGCAAATCGCCCGTCTCGATCACGATAAACAGCAAATCGCGGAGGTGATGGACTTCCTTAGCGTGACCGATCAGTTCTTCCTCAATCTCGCGATGGCCTATTGCAAGGCGGCGATGGATGCAGGCGCGATGATCCGCGCGGGCAGCATCGTTACGGCAATGACCCGCAACGGCAATATGTTTGGGATTCGGGTAAGCGGTCTGGGCGATCGCTGGTTTACTGCGCCAGTTAACACTCCACAAGGTCTGTTTTTCTCCGGCTTCTCGCAGGAGCAGGCGAATCCGGATATGGGCGATAGCGCGATTACCGAAACCTTTGGTATCGGTGGAGCGGCAATGATCGCCGCCCCAGGCGTAACGCGTTTTGTCGGTGCGGGTGGCGTGGAGGCTGCAAGAACGGTATCTGAAGAGATGGCGGAAATCTTCCTTGAACGCAATATGCAGTTGCCGATCCCCGGCTGGGATTTCCAGGGCGCATGTCTGGGGCTGGATATTCGTCGCGTTGTGGAAACCGGCATTACGCCGCTCATCAATACTGGTATCGCCCATAAAGAAGCGGGGATCGGGCAGATAGGGGCAGGCACTGTACGGGCACCGCTGGCCTGCTTTGAACAGGCGCTGGAAGCCCTGGCTGAAAGTATGGGTATTGGTTGAGGAACGCGCGATGACGATCATCCATCCTCTGCTTGCCAGTCGTAGCGCACCAGACTATCGCCAGTCCTGGCGGTTAGCGGGCGTCTGGCGGCGGGCGATTAATCTGCTGACGGAAAGCGGCGAACTGTTAACGCTGCATCGTCAGGGAAGTGGTTTCGGCCCCGGAGGATGGGTGCTTCGCCGCGCGCAATTCGATGCGTTATGCGGTGGATTACGTGGCAATGAACGACCGCAAGTTGTGGCTCAAGGGATTTGCCTCGGGCGTTTTACGGTTAAACAGCCACAGCGTTATTGTTTGCTACGTATTACGCCGCCTGCGCATCCTCAACCGCTTGCCGCTGCATGGATGCAACGCGCGGAGGAAACCGGGCTTTTTGGGCCACTGGTGTTGGCGCTAAGCGATCCGCTACCCGCTGAATTGCGCCAGTTTCGTCACTGTTTTCAGACCGCACTCAATGGCGTTAAGACCGACTGGCGGCACTGGCTGGGCAAAGGTCCGGGATTAACGCCAAGTCATGATGACACGCTGAGCGGAATGCTGCTGGCGGCCTGGTATTATGGCGCTTTAGATGCGCGCTCCGGTCGCCCGTTTTTTGCCTGTTCCGACAATCTTCAACACGTTACCACGGCGGTGAGCGTTAGTTATTTGCGTTACGCCGCCCAAGGCTATTTCGCCTCGCCACTCCTGCACTTTGTTCATGCTCTGAGTTGCCCGAAACGTATCGAAGCAGCGATTGATTCGCTGTTGGCGCTGGGGCATACGTCAGGGGCAGATACGCTGCTGGGGTTCTGGCTTGGTCAACAATTATTACAAGGAACACCATGAAAACACTGGTTGTAGCTCTTGGGGGCAACGCCTTACTCCAGCGCGGTGAGGCGCTGACGGCAGAAAATCAATATCGCAATATTGCCAGTGCTGTACCCGCGCTGGCACATCTGGCGCGTTCTTATCGGCTGGCGATTGTTCACGGCAACGGGCCGCAGGTGGGGCTGCTGGCGTTACAGAATCTGGCGTGGAAAGAGGTGGAACCGTATCCGCTGGATGTGCTGGTGGCGGAAAGCCAGGGGATGATTGGCTATATGCTGGCGCAGAGTTTGAGCGCACAGCCGCAGATGCCACCGGTGACGACGGTGCTGACGCGCATTGAAGTTTCACCTGATGATCCGGCATTTTCGCAGCCAGAGAAGTTTATCGGTCCGGTTTATCAGCCGGAAGAGCAAGAGTCGCTGGAAACGGCATACGGCTGGCAGATGAAACGCGACGGTAAATACTTGCGCCGGGTGGTGGCATCTCCACAACCGCGTAAAATTCTCGACAGCGAAGCCATTGAGTTGTTGCTCAAAGAGGGGCATGTGGTGATTTGTAGTGGCGGCGGCGGTGTTCCGGTGACGGATGACGGAGCTGGGAGTGAAGCGGTGATTGATAAAGATCTCGCCGCTGCGTTGCTCGCCAGGCAGATTAATGCCGATGGGCTGGTGATCCTCACCGATGCTGATGCGGTATATGAAAACTGGGGAACGCCACAGCAACGCGCCATTCGCCATGCCACACCGGATGAGTTAGCGCCATTTGCCAAAGCCGATGGTTCGATGGGGCCGAAGGTGACGGCGGTGAGTGGTTATGTCAGAAGCCGTGGTAAACCCGCGTGGATTGGTGCGTTATCGCGAATTGAAGAGACGCTGGCGGGCGAGGCGGGAACCTGTATTTCGTTGTCGTCGTAGGCATTTGTGCCTGATGCGATGCTTGACGCATCTTATCAGGCCTACAATTGGTGCCGGATCGGTAGGCCGGATAAGGCGTTCCCGCCGCATCCGGCAATTGGCGCACGATGCCTGATGCGATGCTGGCGCATCTTATCAGGCCTACAATTGGTGCCGGATCGGTAGGCCGGATAAGGCGTTCCCGCCGCATCCGGCAAGAATATGAGCACCAGGTTAACTGAACTTACTCTGCGCCCAAATCACGCCGCTGGCATACTCCGGCGGCAGCAGTGGGATTAATGCTTCCAGCGTCGCGGTCAGACGCGATGTGTCGCTGTCGGTCAAATTCAGATGCCCCACTTTACGACCTGGGCGTACTTCTTTGTCGTACCAGTGCAGATGCACCAGCGGCAGTTTCAGCCAGTCATAGTTCACATCGCTACCAATCAGGTTGATCATCACCGACGGGCTATTAACCACCGGTTGCGGTAACGGCAGATCGGTAATCGCCCGCAGGTGCAGCTCAAACTGGCTGATGCTGGCACCGTTTTGCGTCCAGTGACCGCTGTTATGCACACGCGGAGCCAGTTCGTTGATCAACAGACCTTGCGGGGTGACAAAACACTCCATCGCCATCACACCGACATAACCCAGTTCCTGCATAATCGCTGACAGCATTTCTTCGGCCTGCGCCTGCTGCGGTGCATTGGCCTGCGGGAAAGCCACGCTGGTGCGTAAAATACCGTCCTGATGCAGGTTGTGCGTCAGCGGATAAAACACTGTGCTGCCATCAAAGCCGCGCGCGCCAACCAGTGACACTTCGCCAGAGAAGTTAATGCCCTGCTCGACAATACATTCGCCGTAGCATTCAGCCGGTAACTGTTCGGTTTCATCGGCGCGTAAACGCCATTGACCGCGACCGTCATAGCCACCAATACGACGCTTAACAATCGCCAGCTCACCTAAACGATCAAACACCGCAGGCCACTCGCTGCGATCGGCAAGTAACTGCCACGGCGCGGTCGGTAGGTGAAGTTTGTCGAAAAGCTGCTTCTGAGTCAGGCGATCGGCAATAATCGGGAATACATCGCGGTTCACAAAGGCCGGATGGCGCGCCAGCTCGCGAGTTAATGCGGTTTCTGGCCAGCGTTCGATCTCAGCGGTAATCACGCTTTGTTGAAAAGGCACCGCCGCCGGTTCAGCGTCCAGCCCGACCGGCCAGACAGCAATGCCTAACGGTTCGCCTGCCTGGCGCAACATACGGCCTAACTGCCCGTTACCGAGGACGCAAACCTGTTTCATGCCGCACCTCGCGGGTCCGGGTTTTCCAGTACTTCGTCGGTCTGGGCTTTGCGCCAGTCATTCAGACGCTGGTGCAGTTCTTTATCATGAGTAGCAAGAATTTGTGCTGCCAGTAACGCCGCGTTTGCCGCGCCCGCTTTACCAATCGCCAGCGTACCCACCGGAATGCCGCGCGGCATTTGCACGATGGAGTAGAGGCTATCGACACCGCTCAGTGCGGCGCTCTGTACTGGTACGCCCAGCACCGGCACCAGCGTTTTTGCGGCAATCATGCCTGGCAGGTGCGCTGCGCCGCCAGCGCCCGCAATAATCACCTGATAACCGTTCTCTTCGGCGCTTTTAGCGAAGCTGAACAGTTTATCAGGGGTGCGGTGAGCAGATACCACTTCTACGTGGTGCGGGACATTCAGGATTTCGAAGATTTCGGCGGCGAACTGCATGGTAGCCCAGTCGCTTTTGGACCCCATCACGATGGCGACACGCGCCGGATTATTGCGGGAAGACATGCGTCTTAAAACTCCTGTGGTGCACAACTCTCGGCTTTAGAGGGCACAGAGAATAGCACGGAAAGAGAGCAAGGAAAACGGTTGCGTAGGCGGGATTAACCGTCATTTGTTGAGTTTTTAATCTGATCTGCGTGTTGATTATGCGCTCTGGATGAACTGGCAAAGAATGCCCATATCAGCACAATGCTCCACGGAAAAAAGCAAATACCGACAATCAATACAAATCTTTCGACAAAACGTTGGTTATGGGGGCGGGTGAGTACTAAGTAAATGAGCCAGAAATAGACTATCCACGAAATGACCGCTGCAACTACCAGTGACAATACGCCAAAATAGAAGCCGACAAGGCCAAACCAGCTAATACACAGAGGCGCTCCTGCCGTAAGGGCGATGCCAGAAATCAAAAATCCGTTGCAGCGTCGCATAATAATATTCCCTGTTGTTATTTCACTCAGGGACTTATTACCTTGCTGACTCAGAAAAAGATATACAGGTTGCGGTAGTCTGGCGCTTTTTCAGAATCTGTTCATTCGCGGTCAGAAAGGAAAATGGATTAGCTCAACGTCATCTGCCGTGACTTTCACCATCGAACCTTCGGTATGCCAGGCTCCCAGCACGACGCGGAAAGCAGGTTGCGCATTGGCGATGAGTTCATGCACCGCCGGGCGATGCGTATGCCCGTGGATCAGCCATTGCACCTGATGCTTTTCCATCGCACTGACCACCGCGTTTTGGTTAACGTCCATGATCGCCAGCGATTTACTGCTGTTGGCTTCTTTACTGTTTGCGCGCATTCGCGCAGCAATACGTTTACGTAAAAACAGCGGCAGGGCGAGGAATAGCGTTTGCAACCAGGGCTTGTGGACTTTGGCGCGAAAAGCCTGATAACCGACGTCATCGGTGCACAGCGTGTCGCCATGCATAATCAGCACCCGACGACCATAAAGTTCGAGCACTTTTTCTTCTGGCAATAACGTCATACCGCTTTCACGGGCAAAGCGTTTGCCGAGCAGAAAATCACGGTTGCCATGAATGAAATAACAGGGAACGCCGGAGTCGGATACCGCTTTGATCGCCGCCGCCATCTGGCGATGAAACGGGCTGGGATCATCGTCGCCAATCCATGCTTCAAACAGATCGCCAAGAATATACAGCGCGTCGGCCTTGCGGGCTTCTCCCGCTAAAAAACGCAGAAAACCGGCGGTGATCGCCGGTTCTTCCACGCAGAGATGAAGATCTGCAATAAAGAGTGTCGCCACGATTACTCGCTAACGGTCACGCTTTCAATGATAACGTCTTCTTTTGGCACGTCCTGGTGCATACCGCTACGACCGGTTGCGACACCTTTAATTTTGTCGACTACGTCCATGCCTTCAACCACTTCGGCAAATACGCAGTAACCCCAACCTTGCAGGCTCTCGCCGGAGAAGTTCAGGAAGTCGTTATCAACCACGTTGATGAAGAACTGGGCAGTTGCAGAGTGCGGAGCCTGAGTACGAGCCATTGCCAGCGTACCACGGGTGTTTTTCAGACCGTTGTTGGCTTCGTTTTTGATTGGCTCTTTGGTGGCTTTTTGCTTCATGCCCGGTTCAAAACCGCCGCCCTGAATCATAAAGCCGTTGATAACACGGTGGAAAATGGTGTTGTTGTAAAAACCTTCGCGGCAGTAGTCCAGGAAGTTTTTAACTGTTTCAGGTGCTTTATCGTCAAAAGTTTTGATGACAATATCGCCGTGATTGGTGTGGAAAGTAACCATTTTTGCATCCTGTTCCGTTTGATTGGTGCTTCAACCCGGTTCGGGTCATATATAGGGTGGTGTTATAGCATAACCGCACGATCGGATCATCTCGCAATGTATGCTGATTCGCGCGGGAAATATGGGTATTATACGCAACTCAATTACCCACACATGTCTAAACGGAATCTTCGATGCTAAAAATCTTCAATACTCTGACACGCCAAAAAGAGGAATTTAAGCCTATTCACGCCGGGGAAGTCGGCATGTACGTGTGTGGAATCACCGTTTACGATCTCTGTCATATTGGTCATGGGCGTACTTTTGTCGCCTTTGACGTAGTTGCGCGTTACCTGCGTTTCCTCGGTTATAAGCTGAAGTATGTGCGCAACATTACCGATATCGACGACAAAATCATCAAACGCGCCAATGAAAACGGCGAAAGCTTTGTGGCACTGGTGGATCGCATGATCGCTGAAATGCACAAAGATTTCGATGCTTTGAATATCCTGCGCCCGGACATGGAGCCGCGTGCAACGCACCATATCGCAGAAATTATTGAACTCACTGAACAACTGATTGCTAAAGGTCACGCCTATGTGGCGGACAACGGCGACGTGATGTTCGACGTACCGACCGATCCAACTTACGGCGTGCTCTCGCGTCAGGATCTCGACCAGTTGCAGGCAGGCGCGCGCGTTGACGTGGTCGATGACAAACGCAACCCGATGGACTTCGTGCTGTGGAAGATGTCGAAAGAGGGCGAACCGAGCTGGCCTTCTCCGTGGGGCGCGGGTCGTCCTGGCTGGCACATTGAATGTTCGGCAATGAACTGCAAACAGTTGGGTAATCACTTTGATATCCACGGCGGCGGTTCTGACCTGATGTTCCCGCACCACGAGAACGAAATTGCCCAGTCCACCTGTGCGCACGATGGTCAATACGTCAACTACTGGATGCACTCCGGCATGGTGATGGTTGACCGCGAGAAGATGTCCAAATCGCTGGGTAACTTCTTCACCGTGCGCGATGTGCTGAAATACTACGACGCCGAAACCGTGCGTTACTTCCTGATGTCGGGTCACTATCGCAGCCAGTTGAACTACAGTGAAGAGAACCTGAAACAGGCGCGTGCGGCTCTGGAACGTCTCTACACTGCGCTGCGTGGCACAGACAAAACCGTTGCTCCTGCGGGTGGCGAAGCGTTTGAAGCGCGCTTTATCGAGGCGATGAATGACGACTTCAACACGCCGGAAGCCTATTCCGTGTTGTTTGATATGGCGCGTGAAGTGAACCGTCTGAAAGCAGAAGATATGGCAGCGGCGAACGCAATGGCGTCTCACCTGCGTAAACTCTCTGCCGTGCTGGGTCTGCTGGAGCAAGAACCGGAAGCGTTCCTGCAAAGCGGCGCACAGGCAGACGACAGCGAAGTGGCTGAGATTGAAGCGTTAATTCAACAGCGTCTGGATGCTCGTAAAGCCAAAGACTGGGCGGCAGCGGATGCGGCGCGTGATCGTCTTAACGAGATGGGGATCGTGCTGGAAGATGGTCCGCAAGGAACCACCTGGCGTCGTAAGTAACACCCTCACTCTTATCCTCTCCCGCAAGGGAGAGGATACGCTCAGCGCAATTTACGCCTGCTCCACCACAATATTCCCATCACTATTATTCCTGGTAGCCATACCCACATTAGCTCTGAAATAATCACCTGATGCCCATATGGCGTGGTGTAACGTGATAACGCAAACGGCGCGACTTTAATCACCTGCCAGGAGGCGAAAAATCGTTCCTCTGACCACGGCCACAACCAGCCAACACCTTTGCCGCCAGTGGTTACCGAATCCAGCAAGCTGTGTGATAGCAGCGATACGGTTAAAAATAGCCAGCAGCGAATCAGCCCCGTCCTGAACCATCGATGCCCAATAAGCACGCATAACAGCGGGACAACAAACGCAAATACCAGCGAATGAGTAAAACCGCGATGGCCAAAAACATTGCCGTAGGCAACGCCAAATTTAAACGACAATACGTCGGCGTCTGGCAGCATCGCCAGGACGATTCCGGCAAATAACAGACGCGGCGGGATGATTTTCGACCCCAACCCTAAACCAATACAAAGGGGGACGGCGGCGTGGGTAATAACGGTTGGCATGATGATTGCTTCGGCAAAATGTTGATGCTAACAGCATGAATGAAAGCAACGAAGAGGGCAAAGGTCTGAAAAGAGAATCGGCCTGCATACAGGCAGGCCGGAATGGGGTCAGGCAACAACCTGTACGCTGTGACCTGCAAAACTCACTGTCTGACCGGCGACGATTTTGCAACGTTTGCGCGTTTCAACTGCGCCGTCGACTTTCACCTGGCCTTCAGCAATCGCGATTTTCGCCTGCGCGCCGCTTTCGCTCCAGCCTTCCAGTTTCAGCAAGTCGCACAGCTCAACGTGCGGATGTTTACCTAAAGAAAATGTCGCCATGTTACTCACCCTGTGGATCATGATATTCAACGCACGCCTGTAGCGTGTTTTCAATCAGCGTGGCAACCGTCATTGGGCCAACGCCGCCAGGAACAGGCGTAATGTATGAGGCGCGCTTAGCCGCTTCTTCAAACACGACGTCGCCCACAACTTTGCCATTTTCCAGACGGTTGATACCGACATCAATCACAATTGCGCCTTCTTTGATCCAGTCACCGGGAATAAAGCCTGGCTTGCCGACGGCGACGATCAACAAATCGGCGTTTTCCACATGATGACGCAGATTTTTGGTGAAGCGGTGAGTCACGGTGGTGGTGCAACCTGCCAGTAGCAGTTCCATGCTCATCGGGCGACCGACGATATTCGATGCACCAATCACCACAGCATTAAGGCCAAAGGTATCAATGTTGTAACGCTCAAGCAGCGTGACGATACCGCGCGGGGTGCAAGGACGCAGGCGCGGCGCACGCTGGCACAGACGACCAACGTTATAAGGATGGAAACCGTCTACGTCTTTGTCCGGGTGAATACGTTCCAGTACTTTGACGTAGTCAATTCCCGCCGGAAGCGGCAACTGCACCAGAATACCATCGATGGTATTGTCGGCATTCAGCGCATCGATAAGCTCAAGCAGTTCTGCTTCGCTGGTGGTTTCAGGAAGGTCATAGGAGCGGGAGACGAACCCGACTTCTTCGCAAGCTTTGCGTTTGCTTGCGACATAAATTTGCGATGCAGGGTTGCTGCCGACCAGCACAACGGCCAGTCCTGGCGCCCGCAGTCCGGCCGCAACGCGTGCCTGAACTTTTTGAGCAACTTCAGAGCGCACCTGCTGCGCAATCGTTTTACCGTCAATAATCTTTGCTGCCATCAGAGAGAGGATTCCATCTGTTACGTAGGTCGAAGGGGATGCGTCTATTTTGTCAGAAGCGTAGCGCGCTGTCAGTTTTCGTTTTCTGAAAAGTAAAACCTTCTGTACCAGGCAGATTAACGCCGATAATGATAACCGCCGTTGGTTTGCCGTCGTAGTGAGATAAATCAGACACGACCGTACACTTGTTCAGCAACCAGTTCAAAAGCCATTGACTCAGCAAGGGTTGACCGTATAATTCACGCGATTACAGCACATCGTGGTATCAATGCGCCCTTAGCTCAGTTGGATAGAGCAACGACCTTCTAAGTCGTGGGCCGCAGGTTCGAATCCTGCAGGGCGCGCCATTACAATTCAACCAGTTACACCTTCTTTACCACCTTCATAATTTCAGAGTGGACGTATTTGGGGCATCATTACCAAAAATATCGTCTATTTTCCTCGCGTGCTCTGTCAAATGATTAGACGTAAGGTGAGCATATCTATGCACCATTTCTATGGATCCCCATCCGCCCATTCCCTGAAGCACTGATGAAGAGCATCAATGAATGCACCAGGGGGAACCAGTGAGTTAAGTTCGAACTGTAGTACAATTCTCTCCGGTATTAACAGGAATGAATATGCTATGAACCCTTATATTTATCTTGGTGGTGCAATACTTGCAGAGGTTATTGGTACAACTTTAATGAAGTTTTCAGAGGGTTTTACACGGTTATGGCCCTCTGTTGGTACAATTATTTGTTACTGTACATCATTCTGGTTATTAGCTCAGACGCTGGCTTATATTCCTACAGGGATTGCTTATGCTATCTGGTCAGGCGTCGGTATCGTCCTGATTAGCTTACTTTCCTGGGGATTTTTCGGCCAACGGCTGGATCTTCCAGCCATTATAGGCATGATGTTGATTTGTGCCGGAGTGTTGGTAATTAACTTATTGTCACGAAGCGCACCACATTAAAAAGAGTTTCGTTCGAGTTTAATGAAATACGTCAGCCCGTATGTTTATACGGGCTGCTTTTTTATACTGCGGGTAAATGTTTTTTGGCAAGTGGAGCAGGGGATTACCATATTTGTGTTTTGAATAGCAATAACAAAGTTGTAGGCAAGAAATACTGTCGGCATTTTGTGATTAAATGGTTTATAGCAATATAACAAGAAACTCTTAAGTCTGTTTGTTTTTTAAACTTCATCCACATCGTGGATAAATATGAGAGCCACCCGCTGAACGGGTGGTTTTACGTAAGTTAAATTTTATAATTTCAGTGAATGTTTACGCTACAATAATACAAATGATAGTGGACAAAAACACAATCAGGCGATGGATTCACCGTAGGATGCAACTGCCTGAGCGGTGAAACCCACGCTCAATTCCTGTCTGACCCCATCATTTTTAAGCCAATAATAAATATTATCTTCTTTATTAAAAGCGTAAATTCTACAAATGCCCGCACATTCACTATTTGTGTTCCATCCACTATTAGCTACATCGCCCCATTCCTGGTAAAGTCCTGCGTTAACTTCTCGCTTAATAATATGCCCTGAATCATGATCATTATAATCGTAACTATCGATATCCTGCGCTTCGGGAAATTCTCCGTTCATTTTTTTAACCCACGGTAAAATATCTTTAACTGAATTATAAGTTTCAATGCTGTATTTGAAAAAACGCTTCACGGTAAACATATAAATACCGGCAGATTTGTTCGTTGATTTATCAGTAGCGAAAATGGCAAAAATATTCCCGATGCACTTTTCGTCAACGTCAGGAAAAGTTACTGTGCCATCCTGACTGATCGCCAGAACATTATTGTCTGCATCAGTGCTACAGCTCCATTTTACCTTGTCATTATTAACCGGGTCATTATCAATGACCATCTTAAAGGTGGCACCTGGAAACAAGCAGTTAGGGAAATGGTAACCATTCGTCATATCATTTTTAATATCATAGATATGGTTGTCAACTAAAACGCCTGTAATTTTACTCATCATTGACTCTCTTTGTTTATTAAATAAAAGGTTTTATTCCTGTGTAAAGGAATATGCTGATATTAATGCGCTTGATGAATAATTGTTCTTATTTAAAAGTTATATAGTGGTATAAATATGATTATATAATCCCTCTGAGTAGTGGTTACGCCGCTTATTTGTGTTATGTACGGGAATATCTGGAAAGTGCCAAATCGTCGCAAGCGTAATCCTGAGCCGAAGCATTGCAAGATCTGATGGCAACTATCATGTGGTGACAAATGGTAAAGCGGGTAATGATGTTTATTGTGAATATAATGGTGTAACCGCTGATAAGAATATTTGACTGGAGGGCAGATAATTAAAAGATAACGTATGAAAGAATGAGCTTTGAAGTTTCATGACAAACAGCAGTTTAAAACCTTCCGGTTATCTATTGACCGGTAGGAGAATGAAGACCTCCAGAACAAACAGTTAGTCGATGAAATTAGTTTCACCTATATTCTTCCTTTAACGCCTCCTCTTTCGCAAATTACACTATCACTTTTTGATCGCGGTTTGGTTAAATAATTGAAAAACGTCAGACGCATAAAATGCGTTGAAAACTGAGAATTAATACAGACAGGATTCTGATCAGGCAAGTGAAAAGGAAGGGAGCAAGCAAAGTTGCTCCCTTAAACAATTAATACTCGAGGATGCCACGCGCGACGGGCAAATAGCGCAGAGAGAAATAGAGTGCGTCTTTGCCACAGGCGGAACGTTTTGCTAGTAGCGAGGCGATCTCCGCATTCGGTTTTGGTTTAGCTGCAAACGTTTTACCTTTGCCCGCGACAAACAACTCATAAACAATGCCGCTGGCGGGTGAGGCAGTTTGGCAATCTGCGCTGGCTTGCAGATAACGGTCACGCTGTTCGGCGGTGAGTTTATCAACGCCGCCGCCATCCTGTACCCAGACATTAACGCCTGTCGCTCTAACTTGTTCCAGCAGTTGCCGATAGCCATCGGGCGACATATTGCCAGCGAAAAAGCTACTGATATAAACCGGTTTTGCTGAAACATCGCTAATCAGTCGCTGCGTATTGTTTAACCATTTTAGTAAAGGTTGTCGGGCGGCTTCACTGCGCCAGTTCAGATCGTCAATTTCCGCACTGATGTACCAGCCATCCGGCGTTACGCCAGGCGCGGCACGCCATAATCTGGCTTGCTGGAGATCGGCGGCCAGCAGGCGATTAAGGTAGCTTTCCAGCGCTGCAGATGACTGCTTCTGATGCAGAAAAAATTCCGGATCGGCGTTCAGACCAACAATCAGCTTCAGACCAGCCTGTTGCGCTGCTGCGGCACGCTTAAACAATAACGCGCGCTGTTCTGGCTGGGTGAATGCATCGCCATAACGAGTCCATTGCAGAATCAGGGTGTCGAAGCCCTGGAGACGCAACTGACTCATCAGTCCCTGCCACTGGGCGTCGGTGACCTGACTGTCACGGTTTTGCGGTTGCCAGATAATACCTTTCATTGCAAAGGAAAAAGGGCTGACCAGGAGCAGTGTCAGCAATACGAAAATGAACTTACGCATTTACCAGTGCACTCCAATGGTGAGAAACGCGTTGTTGCGCTCCCCGCTACGTTGATTAATCACCTTAAAGGTATGCTGATATTCGACGCCGAGACTGACTTTGTGCGGCCAGGCATCGTAATGCGTCTCGCCGGTCCAGATATTCCAGCGCACGCCGACGCCACCAAGCTGTGCGCCCTGAGTGCCTTTATCACGATAGCCGTTATCCTGTATGTGAGCGTAAGGTTCGATTGTCTGCCCGTTCGCGACTTTCTGATGCCAGCTCACACGGTAATCAGCCGTCCACGCCTGAATATCCTGGCGGACATATTGCGCCGCATCGAGATACAGATTTTGGGCAAACCAGCCTGAACCGTTCGGGTGCCACTCATCGCTGTATTTGCCGCCGTTAAAGAACGAGGCGCTGGCACGCAGCATGGTGTCGGAGGTGCCATTTTGCCCATTCAGCGGGAACTGCTGTTCAACGGCAAGGAAAAAGATCTGATCGCGCAGCGGCTTCCAGCGCAGGCCGGTGCCGGACATCGGATTTTTCACCGGCATCACCACACCGTTTTCTCCGGTATCGGCAAACACACGGCTGTAAACCGAAAGCAGGTCGCCTTCCAGCAGTATATTGCGCCCGATGCGGTATTCGGCTTCCAGTTGTCCGTAGCTACGATAGCTTTTACCTGGCGCAGCGCCACCGACGTTATTGCTAGCTGAACTCATCGCGCCGGAACGCAAGCCGATGGAGGAATCGAAACTGAACGTCCAGCGGCGACCAACGTCCTCATGCAGACGACGGAAATTGAAGCGTTGCTGATTTTGTTCCGGTGTCAGCGGTGTAATCAGCGCCTGGTTATCAATGTCATCAATCACCAGCCGGGCGTAGTGTTGCGTCGCAGGCATATCATCCAGACGCTGATTCACGTAAGCCAGTTGTCTGATGAGTGCCGGATCGTCCGGTAGCCCTTTATGCGCCTGTTCCAGCATCTCCCGCGACTGCGCGATATCGCCGCTATCCCACAAGGCGTAACCGAGCGCCGCCTGGGTATTGCTGTTATTCGGTTCCAGTTCCAGAGCGGCGCGCAAATCGCTCACTGCCGCTGAGACATTATGACGTTGCCGATAAATCGTCGCCCGCGCAACGTAAGCGTTAGCTGAAGGCGCAATGTTAATTGATCGAGTGAGATCGTTCAGTGCAAGTTCTGGCTGAGTAGGAATATAACGTTGTGCATGTAGCCACCAATACTGAGCATTGTTGCCCAGCCCGCGTTGTTCTGCCTGCTGAAGCCAGCGATCGCGAGCCGTGCCATTTCCAGCCGCCTGGGCGGTATTGGCGGCAGCGAGCAGATCTTCATTGCTCATGTCGTGAAGACTGATTTTCTGCCAGGCCGCCAGTGCGGTGGCGTAGTCTTCAACCTGATACGCCTGATAGGCCACCGCGCGATGTTGCCACGCGTTCGGTTGCCGTTTTTCTGCCTGAAGCCATGCATACAACGCCACACCAGGTAGCGTCTCCCGATAACACTTCGCCAGACGGTTCCAGGCGGCTGCATCGTAAGTCGGTGACATATCGCCCAGTAAACGGACGATTGCCGGGCAATTGTCAGCAATACCCGGCAACTGGCTTTGCCACTGGCGTTGCGCCGCCAGCGGCAACGGTTTCGATAAAATCGCCACTTTCGCTGGCGTTGCCAGGTAAGGATGACTTTCCAACAGAGACGCCAGCCGCGTCATTAACGTATGGCTGGCGCTTGCATCGCCCTGGAAAGGGTAGCGTTGCAGTAACAAATCGGCAGCTTCACGTGACTGTCCGTTCTGCATCAGTTGCCAGGTCAGTTGATCCAGGCGCGTAAGATTTGCTGGTTCTCGCTGATACAGCAACCGCGCCAGACGTAGTGCTTCAACTCTGTTGTGGGTTGCCACACTGACGGCATAACGCTCTTCAAGCATTTCATTGGCGGGGAGGGTGGCGAGCAGTTTTTGCGCCGCGTCGTACTGACCCTCTTTTAACAGCTCCGGAAGCGTTGCGCCAATAACGTACTGGCGGTTATCGGCAAACTGTACCGTGTAATTCGCCAACGCTTGCACCGGAGTGTCACTGTATTTTGATAACAGATAGAGCCAGCTTTTCTCTTGTAAGTCAGTAGTGAACAGAGGTTTGTTTTCAGCGAGATAACGCTGGAGGCGTGCTTTTTCGCCACGATAAGCCAGTGCGGTCGCGTAAGTAATATACGACTGTGGATCGGTGAAGATCCCCACTGATTGCAGCGCCAGGATCCGATCATCCAGATGCCCGGCAAGAAGCACGTCAAACCACTGACGGCGCTCTGCTGCGCTTAATGTATTCTGCTGGCGTGCTTCATTGTATAGCGTATCCGCCTGGGACCATTGTTTCAGGTAGATTGCGCGTTGCAGCAGATCGGTTCGTAACGTTTTTCCTTCCGGCGATGCGGCAAACGTCGCATCGTTCAGTTGCGCTTTGGCAACAGATAACTGTGCCAGCCGCAGCGCATTCTGCCCAACCTCACTACGGCAACGCAGAGTCGGCGCAGCATCGCACGCTTTTTGCTGGGCCAGCAGTTCCTCGACGGTATTCACTGTTTTGACTTCCACAGGAATTGCCGCAAGGCTACGTTGAAGCCGGGCATCGCCGGGAGTTCGTTTAAGCTGATCCTCAAGCAACAGCCGCGCGCGGTCATCATGACCAAAATGGCGATAGGCTTCTGCCAGATATAAAGTCAGCGGAATATTATCCGGCACCTGCTGATGAATATATTCAAATTCACGGATGGCGGTTGCTTCGTCGTTATTTTTCTGTGCTTTCAGCGCCTTATCGAGGCGGGGATAAATAACAAAATGGCGATAGTCGCTAAGCCCCAGCTCTTTGGCGCTGGTGCCAATATTGTCTGCGAGTGCGCCAGTACTCAATAAAGACGTCAGCAGTAAACCAGACCATCCGATGATGCGATTAAGGTTATTTTCCTTCATTTTCGGACTCCAGTTGCGCAACCTGTTCTGTGGTTAAACCTGCTTTGAGTAATAGAGATTGCATCGAAACTTGTAATTCGCGTTGAATTGTCAGTACGCGATCCAGCGTTTCCTGGCTGATGACACCTTCAGTAACCAAAAATTTGCCGAGCGGCAGAGAGCTGCGTTCATGACGCAGTAGCAGCACATTAATCGCTGAACGATTAATATGGCCGAGTGTGGTCAGTATTTCGGCAAACAGGAACTGATGCGGCACATATTGCTGCCAAATATCGCTGGCCTGTTGTCCCGTGAGCCACTGATGCTGAACCGCATTGTACAACATTGCCCGCGGATCGTGACCGCGGCGGCGTGCATACCAGTGGCGTAATCCGGTGACAATTTGCCCGCGCAGAACAATGACGTAGCGCACTTTACGTCCAACCTTGCGCGTCAGTGCCGCCAGTGACACCGGATCAATGCCGTCTTCACTACCGACAATTAACTCATCATTTTCCAGACGCAGCGGCAGCACCGCATAATGCAGTGCTACGGAAGCCGGCATTTCGGCAATCAGCGAGGAAGGGATCTGCCAGGCATCGATCGATTCCCACGCCACACCGTTTTGCTCCGCCAGTGCCTGCGCCAGTTGCTCTGCGCTGATCAACCCTTGCATCAGCATCGAACCGCCGAGACGCAGACCTTCGACGCGATTACGCAGTGCTGTATCGAGTTGTTCTTCGGTGATGACCTGATTTTCCAACAAAATTTGACCTAACGGGCGCAACGAACGGGTATCGCCAGTCACGCTGGGGAAATCGTGCGTCGTTTTATCCCACGCTACGCGACGCGGATCGCCATGTTGAAGCACCTGTTTCAACGCGCGCCAGTTAGCCATAAAGTTAATCAGGTTGCCCCAGAATAGCCGCAGGACGGATAGCAGGCCCTGCGTCAGGCCGTAGTAACCGGTGACAAAAATCACCCGCTGCACAATACGGTTAACCATCAAGCCAAAGTTTAGCCATAGCAGGGTCATTAACCATGCGCTGCCGCTGAAAATAGAAAGAAAATGCCAGGCATCAGGCCATAAACTTTCATACGCCAGTAACAGCAAAAGCTGGATCATCACTAGCATCGCGAGGAAACTAACAAAGTTGCTGATTGCCCCTTTGCGGTCACGCCAGAGAAAGTAGTTGAGTGTCAGGCTGGAAGTCCATTTATGGGTTTTAAATCCCTGGAAAACAATGCCGATGATCCAGCGAGACTTTTGCCGTACTGCGGTGGAAAAGGTATCGGGGAAATATTCGCGCACGCAGATCATGTTTGACGTCCGCGCGTGCTGTAAAAATTTACGCTGCTCGCGTTCTTTAGCTTCGTCCACCACCGGAAAACGGACAAAAATCTCCGTCATTCCTTTCTCTTTCAGGCGGAAACCAATGTCGTAATCTTCGGTGAGACTTTGCACGTCAAAAGCAATGCCGTCACCGTCAGCCAACAGCGCGGTCACGGCGCGGCGGCTGAAACAGGTGCCAACACCTGCGCTGGGCACCTGTCCGGCGAGGGCTTCACGCACCGGAACATCTTTGCCATGCAGTTCGGAAAACTCATCGATATAGGTCATGCTGGTGAAGTGCGTCCATTCGCGTTCGAACGGATACACCGGGATCTGAATCAGATCCTTACGCTCGACAAGGTAGTTGAACAGACGCAGTTCCATTGGCGAAATCACATCTTCGGCGTCATGCAGAATAAAACCCGCAAAGGCGAAATTGGCGCTTCGCTCAAACTGGGTGATGGCGTCCAGCACATTGTTCAGACAATCTGCTTTGCTGGTGGGGCCAGGACGTGCGCAGACCACCTTATGCACGTTCGGGAAGCGAGCACACACTTCGTCAACATCACGCTGAGTATCGGGGTCGTTCGGGTAAGTGCCGACAAAGATATGATAGTTTTCATAGTCGAGCGTGGTTGCCGCCAGCTCGGCCATATTGCCGATGACGCCAGTTTCATTCCACGCCGGAACCATAATCGCTAACGGTTTTTCATCTGGTTTGTACAGTTCGCGGTAACTCATTCGTGGGTAGCGCCGATAAACACTCAACTTGCGCTTAATGCGACGAACCCAGTAGACGACATCAATGAAAAAATCGTCCAGTCCGCTGATGAACATTATGACCGCTAACGTTATCGCGATTACTTTTAAGCCATAAAGCCAGGTAGCAAAAACATCAAGAAGCCAGTCCACGCCAAAACCTTACATTAACGCTGCTTATGTTTAGGGTGGCGTATATTAAGGTTTTTTATGAATTGTGACAGCTTTTTACCATTAATAGGTATGACTATTGCGGCACGTTATTTTTACACTGGTGATAAAAGTTGCTGTTTGCTGAATGATTAAGCGGGTAATGAGATCACAAACCTTGTCCCACGCGCATCTGACGTTACCGCAACCGTGCCTTTATGCGCGACAACAATCGATTTCACAATCGCCAGGCCAATGCCGCTACCTTCACCTTTTCGTTGGCGGGAGGGGTCAACGCGGTAGAAGCGGTCGAACAATCGCGGTAAGTGTTCGGGCGGAATGGGCGTACCGGGGTTTTCGACGGTAACCTGTACCTGGCGATCGGTAGTCTGGCAACGCACTACAATTGCCTCTCCGGGCGGCGTATAACGCAGGGCGTTAGAAAGCAGGTTGCTTAACGCCCGACGCAACATCAGCGGATCGCCCGCGACCTGACACTTGTCGCCAACAAATCGCAGTTCCACGCCGCGATCTTCCGCTAACGCCTCGAAAAAATCGAAAACTTTGCTGACTTCATCTGCCAGGTTGAGCATTTTCTTTTCCGGGATTAGCTGGTTGTTATCGGCCTGGGCGAGAAACAGCATATCGCTGACCATTTTCGCCATTCGCGTCAACTCTTCCAGATTAGAGTAGAGCACATCTTCCAGTTCCTTCTGGTTGCGCGACTGACTCAGGGCAATTTCCGTTTGCGTCACCAGATTCGTAATTGGCGTGCGAATTTCGTGGGCGATATCTGCCGAGAAGTTGGACTGGCGGGTAAAGACATCTTCAATACGTTCAATCATATGATTAAACGACAGCACCAGTTGCTCCAGCTCAATCGGCACGGTCTGCGGGTCCAGGCGAACGTCGAGATCTTTCGAAGTGATATTCTGGATCTGGCGGCTGACGCTGCGGATCGGCGCGTGACCTTTATGTACCGCCAGCAGCACGATAAAGACGATCAGGATGCTGATGATCGATGCAGTCATTACAAGTTTATTCATCAAATCATTTATGTAATGAAGATGAAAATCGATCGACAGCGCAATGTAGAGCGTATAAGCCGGTTTGCCGTCCACCAGCGGGCCAACCGACAAGTTAATCATCCGCCAGTTGCTGTGTTCCCTATGCCCGTGACCGTGGCCCGGCATCATAATCGTCGGGCCGGAGAGGAGATACACCTCACCACCACGTGCGTCTTTATCGGGTATGGCATCGCGTGCAAACTCGCGGATATCCGGCGCGCCTGGGGAGTGATATACCGTTTTACCGTGGCTATCTGCCAGGGAAATCAAGACGTTGGAATAACCACTGACGATATCTTCCAGCGTCATTAAGCGTCGGGCTTGTGTCTCGTCAGGGTGATTAAGTACCCGTTCAAGGGTGGTGCTAATCTCTTTTAAATCATTAATATCCTGCTCAGCAAAATGGACTTTTACCGAGTGGATCATGATCCATGCAAAGGCGAAAAATGCCGCGATGGTGGCAAGGCTGATAAAAAAGGTCAGGCGGGTTGCCAGCGAAAACGGGCGCTGAAATGGCTTATTGGCCATCCGGCACCTCAAGCATGTAACCCACGCCACGCACGGTTTGAATCAGCTTTGGCTCAAAATCATTGTCGATTTTGCCGCGCAGTCGCTTCACCGCCACATCAATGGCGTTGGTGTCGCTGTCAAAATTCATGTCCCATACCTGTGAAGCGATAAGCGAGCGGGGCAGTACTTCGCCCTGATGACGGAGGAAAAACTCCAGCAGGGTAAATTCTTTACTGGTCAAAGTGATACGCGTGCCGCTACGGGTGACTTTGCGGCTGACAAGATCGACCATCAGGTCGGCAACCTGAAACTGGCTTTCGATAATCACCGCCGCTCCGCGCCGCAGTAAGGTGCGCACCCGCGCCAGTAGTTCAGCAAAAGCGAATGGCTTCACCAGATAATCATCCGCTCCCAGCTCCAGCCCCTTGACGCGATGTTCAATCGTACCCAGCGCGCTGAGCAGCAGAATCGGCATCCCTTTGTTGGCAGAACGCAACATGCGCACGATATCCCAGCCGTTCACGTCTGGCAGCATAATATCGAGGATTATCAGGTCGTAATCTCCAGTCATCGCCAGATGGTAGCCGTTAAGTCCGTTATCGGCCAAATCGACCACAAAACCGGCTTCGGTTAACCCTTTGGTCAGATATTCGCCGGTTTTCTTTTCATCTTCGACAATCAACAGTTTCATGTTTCCTCCGCATACTGCCCGGCCAATTCTAGAGGAGCGCGATCAGATGGCAATCGCTTATTGGCAAAATGACAATTTTGTCATTTTCCTGTCACCGGAAAATCAGAGCCTGGCGGGTAAAGTTGGCGGCATAAAATCACCAGAAATTATGTGCCTATGTCTCATTGTAAACTCCTGACACTTTGTGTGGCCCTCGCGCTAAGTGGTTGCTCACTGGCACCGGATTATCAGCGCCCGGCAATGCCCGTGCCGCAGCAGTTTTCGTTAAGTCAGAACAGCCTGATCAACCCGGTCGATAATTACCAGAGTGCGGGCTGGTGCACCTTTTTTGTTGATAATCAGGTGAAGACGCTGATTAGCGAGGCGCTGGCGAATAACCGGGATTTGCGTATGGCGGCGCTAAAAGTGCAGGAGGCGCGGGCGCAATATCGACTGACCGATGCCGATCGCTACCCGCAACTCAACGGCGAGGGTAGCGGCAACTGGAGCGGTAATCTTAAAGGCAATACCGCCACGACACGGGAGTTCTCGACTGGCCTTAACGCCAGTTTTGACCTCGATTTTTTCGGTCGCTTAAAGAACATGAGCGAAGCCGAGCGACAAAATTATTTAGCTACTGAGGAAGCCCGGCGCGCGGTGCATATTCTGCTGGTTTCGAATGTCGCGCAAAGCTATTACAACCAGCAACTGGCTTATGCGCAATTGCAAATAGCCGAAGAAACGCTGCGTAATTATCAACAGTCATATGCGTTTGTCGAAAAACAACTGTTAACCGGTAGCAGCAATGTTCTGGCGCTGGAACAGGCTCGCGGGGTGATTGAAAGTACCCGTAGCGATATTGCTAAACGTCAGGGGGAACTGGCGCAGGCGAATAATGCGTTGCAACTGTTATTGGGACGCTACGGCAAGCTGCCGCAAGCGCAGGCAGCAAACAGCGACAGCTTGCAAAGCGTTAAATTACCGGGGGGTTTGTCATCGCAAATCTTATTGCAACGCCCGGATATTATGGAAGCCGAACATGCATTAATGGCGGCCAATGCCAATATTGGCGCTGCACGCGCGGCATTTTTTCCGTCTATAAGCCTGACCAGCGGAATATCAACCGCCAGCAGCGATCTGTCGTCATTATTTAACGCCAGCAGCGGGATGTGGAATTTTATCCCCAAAATTGAGATCCCCATTTTTAATGCCGGACGTAACCAGGCCAATCTGGATATCGCTGAAATTCGCCAGCAGCAGTCGGTGGTGAATTATGAACAGAAAATCCAGAACGCCTTTAAAGAAGTGGCCGATGCGCTGGCGTTACGCCAAAGCCTGAATGATCAAATCAGCGCTCAGCAGCGTTATCTGGCGTCGTTGCAAATTACCCTGCAACGGGCGCGGACGTTATATCAGCACGGCGCGGTAAGTTATCTGGAAGTGCTGGATGCCGAACGTTCTTTATTTGCTACCCGACAAACCTTACTCGACCTGAATTATGCCCGTCAGGTTAACGAAGTTTCCTTATATACCGCTCTGGGTGGCGGTTGGCAGCAATAATTTTTTAACTCCAGGAGATATAAAATGAAAAAGACACTGCAAGTCGCAATGTTCAGTCTGTTTACCGTTATTGGCTTTAATGCGCAGGCTAACGAGCATCATCATGAAACGATGAGCGAAGCACAACCGCAGGTAATTAGCGCCACCGGTGTGGTAAAAGGTGTTGATCTGGAAAGCAAAAAAATCACTATCCATCACGATCCGATTGCTGCCGTGAACTGGCCGGAGATGACCATGCGTTTTACCATCACCCCGCAGACGAAAATGAGCGAAATTAAAACCGGTGACAAAGTGGCGTTTAATTTTGTCCAGCAGGGCAACCTTTCTTTATTACAGGATATTAAAATCAGCCAGTAACCCAGGTTTAATGAAATGAAAAAAATCGCGCTTATTATCGGCAGCATGATCGCGGGCGGTATTATTTCCGCGGCAGGTTTTACCTGGTTTTCCCAGGCGGAACAGCCAGCAGAAAAAACACCAACCGCAGAACGTAAAATTTTATTCTGGTATGACCCGATGTATCCCAATACGCGGTTCGATAAACCGGGTAAATCACCGTTTATGGATATGGATCTGGTGCCGAAATATGCCGATGAAGAGAATTCTGCGTCTGGTGTGCGTATTGACCCGACCCAGACGCAGAATCTGGGGGTGAAAACGGCCACCGTCACGCGCGGGTCGTTGACGTTTGCCCAGAGTTTCCCGGCAAACGTCAGTTACAACGAGTATCAGTTTGCTATTGTGCAGGCCCGCGCCGCCGGGTTTATCGACAAGGTTTATCCGCTTACCGTGGGCGATAAAGTGAAAAAGGGCGCGCCGCTTCTCGAGCTGACTATTCCCGACTGGGTGGAAGCGCAGAGTGAGTATTTACTGCTACGTGAAACCGGCGGTACGGCGACCCAGATCGAAGGCATTCTTGAGCGGCTGCGACTGGCGGGAATGCCGGAGGCCGATATTCGTCGCTTGATCGCCACGCAAAAAATCCAGACTCGCTTTACGCTCAAAGCGCCCATTGATGGCGTGATCACCGCGTTTGATCTGCGCGCGGGAATGAATATCGCCAAAGATAACGTGGTAGCGAAAATTCAGGGTATGAACCCGGTGTGGGTCACTGCCGCGATCCCGGAGTCCATCGCCTGGCTGGTGAAAGATGCCTCGCAGTTTACGCTCACCGTTCCGGCGCGACCCGATAAAACGCTCACCATTCGCAAATGGACGCTGCTACCCGGCGTGGATGCCGCGACCCGCACGCTGCAACTGCGTCTGGAAGTCGACAACGCCGAAGAGGCGCTAAAACCGGGAATGAACGCCTGGTTGCAACTCAATACCGCCAGCGAACCGATGCTGCTGATTCCTTCACAGGCGCTGATCGACACCGGCAGCGAACAGCGGGTGATTACCGTTGATGCCGACGGGCGTTTTGTTCCGAAACGCGTTTCCGTTTTCCAGGCATCACAAGGTATCACCGCGCTACGCTCTGGTCTGGCGGAAGGTGAAAAGGTGGTTTCCAGCGGGCTGTTTCTGATTGATTCCGAAGCCAATATTTCTGGTGCGCTGGAGCGGATGCGCTCTGAAAGCGCTACCCATGCGCATTGAGGGAATAACCAATGATTGAATGGATTATTCGTCGCTCGGTGGCGAACCGTTTTCTGGTGCTGATGGGCGCATTGTTTCTGAGTATCTGGGGCACCTGGACCATTATTAACACGCCAGTGGATGCACTGCCGGATCTCTCCGATGTGCAGGTGATTATTAAAACCAGTTACCCCGGTCAGGCACCACAAATCGTTGAAAATCAGGTCACTTATCCGCTAACCACTACCATGCTGTCGGTGCCGGGCGCGAAGACAGTGCGCGGTTTCTCGCAGTTTGGCGACTCTTATGTGTATGTCATTTTCGAAGATGGCACCGATCCGTACTGGGCGCGCTCGCGGGTGCTGGAGTACCTCAACCAGGTGCAGGGTAAGCTGCCTGCGGGTGTCAGTGCCGAGTTGGGGCCAGATGCCACGGGCGTTGGCTGGATTTATGAATACGCGCTGGTGGATCGCAGCGGGAAGCACGATCTGGCTGATTTACGCTCATTGCAGGACTGGTTTCTTAAATATGAGCTAAAAACCATCCCCAATGTTGCGGAAGTGGCATCGGTGGGCGGTGTGGTAAAAGAGTATCAGGTAGTTATCGATCCTCAGCGCCTGGCGCAATATGGCATCAGTCTCGCAGAAGTGAAAAGTGCGCTGGATGCCTCAAACCAGGAAGCAGGAGGTTCGTCGATTGAACTGGCGGAAGCAGAGTATATGGTACGTGCCAGTGGCTATCTGCAAACGCTCGACGACTTTAATCACATCGTTTTAAAAGCCAGTGAAAATGGTGTTCCCGTTTATCTGCGTGATGTAGCGAAGGTTCAGGTTGGGCCGGAAATGCGCCGGGGTATTGCGGAGCTGAACGGCGAAGGCGAAGTGGCGGGTGGGGTCGTTATCCTGCGCTCCGGCAAAAACGCCCGTGAAGTTATTGCCGCCGTGAAGGACAAACTGGAAGCGCTGAAAAGCAGCCTGCCGGAAGGCGTGGAGATAGTTACAACATACGATCGCAGCCAGCTTATTGACCGCGCTATAGACAATCTCAGCGGCAAGCTGCTGGAAGAGTTTATTGTGGTGGCGGTAGTCTGTGCGCTGTTCCTCTGGCATGTGCGCTCGGCGCTGGTGGCGATTATTTCGTTGCCGCTGGGGTTGTGTATTGCTTTTATTGTCATGCACTTTCAGGGGCTGAACGCCAATATTATGTCGCTGGGCGGTATTGCGATTGCCGTCGGGGCGATGGTCGATGCCGCTATCGTCATGATCGAGAATGCCCATAAACGGCTGGAAGAGTGGCAGCATCAGCATCCTGACGCCCCGCTGGATAATAAAACACGCTGGCAGGTGATCACCGATGCTTCTGTTGAAGTAGGGCCAGCGCTGTTTATCAGTTTGCTGATTATTACGTTGTCGTTTATCCCGATCTTCACCCTTGAAGGACAGGAAGGGCGTTTGTTTGGTCCACTGGCGTTCACTAAAACCTATGCGATGGCGGGGGCTGCGCTGCTGGCGATCGTGGTGATCCCGATCCTGATGGGTTACTGGATCCGTGGCAAAATTCCGCCAGAAAGTAGTAATCCGCTCAACCGCTTTTTGATTCGGATTTACCATCCGCTGTTGCTGAAAGTATTGCACTGGCCAAAAACCACGCTGCTGGTGGCGGCGCTTTCGGTGCTGACGGTAATCTGGCCGCTCAATAAAGTTGGCGGCGAATTTTTACCGCAGATCAATGAAGGGGACTTGCTGTATATGCCTTCGACGCTACCGGGGATTTCCGCGGCGGAAGCGGCGAGTATGCTGCAAAAAACTGACAAGCTGATCATGAGCGTGCCGGAAGTGGCGCGGGTATTTGGCAAGACCGGGAAAGCGGAAACGGCAACTGATTCTGCTCCGCTGGAGATGGTAGAAACGACCATTCAACTTAAGCCGCAGGATCAGTGGCGGCCAGGTATGACGATGGACAAAATCATCGAAGAGCTGGATAACACAGTGCGGCTGCCGGGGCTGGCAAATCTGTGGGTGCCGCCAATCCGTAACCGTATCGATATGCTCTCGACCGGTATTAAAAGTCCCATCGGGATTAAGGTTTCCGGCAACGTGCTGGCGGATATCGACGCGATGGCGGAACAAATCGAAGAAGTGGCGCGAACGGTGCCAGGCGTGGCTTCTGCGCTTGCCGAACGCCTGGAAGGTGGGCGCTATATCAACGTTGAGATTAACCGCGAAAAAGCCGCGCGTTACGGTATGACGGTGGCGGATGTGCAGTTGTTTGTGACATCCGCAGTGGGCGGAGCGATGGTTGGCGAAACGGTGGAAGGGATTGCTCGTTACCCGATTAATCTGCGTTATCCACAAAGCTGGCGCGACAGCCCGCAGGCGCTGCGACAGCTACCGATTCTGACGCCGATGAAACAGCAAATCACCCTTGCTGACGTTGCTGACGTCAAAGTCTCTGGCGGACCGTCAATGCTGAAAACCGAGAATGCGCGACCGACGAGCTGGATTTATATCGACGCTCGCGACCGTGACATGGTGTCGGTGGTTCACGATCTGCAAAAAGCGATTGCCGAGAAAGTGCAGTTGAAACCGGGCACTAGTGTGGCGTTCTCCGGGCAGTTCGAGTTACTGGAGCGCGCGAACCATAAGCTGAAACTCATGGGGCCGATGACGTTGATGATCATTTTCGTGCTGTTATATCTGGCGTTCCGTCGCGTAGGCGAAGCGTTGTTGATTATCAGCAGTGTACCGTTTGCGCTGGTGGGCGGTATCTGGTTCCTGTGGTGGATGGGCTTTCATCTTTCCGTGGCAACGGGCACCGGTTTTATCGCTCTCGCCGGAGTCGCTGCCGAGTTTGGTGTGGTGATGTTGATGTATTTACGTCACGCCATAGAGGCAGAGCCGTCGCTGGATAATCCGCAAACCTTTAGTGAACAGAAGCTGGATGAGGCGTTGTATCACGGCGCGGTACTGCGCGTGCGCCCGAAAGCGATGACGGTGGCGGTGATTATCGCTGGTCTGCTGCCGATTCTGTGGGGAACAGGGGCGGGTTCCGAAGTGATGAGTCGCATCGCTGCGCCGATGATTGGCGGTATGATCACCGCACCGTTGCTGTCGCTGTTTATTATCCCGGCGGCGTATAAGTTGATGTGGCTGCACCGTCATCGGGTTTAGGCAAAATTGCCTGATGCGCTATGCCTTATCAGGCCTACAGCGTGAATTATAATTTATTGAATTTGCACGTTTCTGTAGGCCAAATAAGGCGTTAACACCTTATTTGGCAATAACAGAGTACTTTTTGTCGGCAATTTGCATAAGAAAAGGATACCCGGTTTAACTGTGTGGATTGTGTCTTGCGACGACCAGCACTAAATGTTAAAAGATGCCCCTCATTAAAAAAGACACACAGGGGAAAGGCGTGAAAAACGCGTCAACCGTATCGGAAGATACCGCGTCGAATCAAGAGCCGACGCTTCATCGGGGATTACATAACCGTCATATTCAACTGATTGCGCTGGGCGGTGCAATTGGTACTGGTCTGTTTCTTGGCATTGGCCCGGCGATTCAGATGGCGGGGCCGGCCGTGTTGCTGGGCTACGGCGTCGCCGGGATCATCGCTTTCCTGATTATGCGCCAGCTTGGCGAGATGGTGGTTGAGGAGCCGGTTTCCGGTTCGTTTGCCCACTTTGCTTATAAATACTGGGGACCGTTTGCAGGCTTCCTTTCCGGCTGGAACTATTGGGTAATGTTCGTGCTGGTGGGAATGGCAGAGCTGACCGCTGCGGGCATCTATATGCAGTACTGGTTCCCGGATGTTCCTACGTGGGTCTGGGCCGCCGCCTTCTTTATTATCATCAACGCCGTTAACCTGGTGAACGTGCGCTTGTATGGCGAAACCGAGTTCTGGTTTGCGCTGATTAAAGTGCTGGCGATTATCGGCATGATCGGTTTTGGTCTGTGGCTGCTGTTTTCTGGTCACGGCGGCGAGAAAGCCAGTATCGATAACCTCTGGCGCTTTGGTGGTTTCTTTGCCACTGGCTGGAACGGGCTGATTTTGTCGCTGGCGGTGATCATGTTCTCCTTCGGCGGCCTGGAGCTGATTGGGATCACAGCCGCTGAAGCGCGCGATCCGGAAAAAAGCATCCCGAAGGCGGTAAATCAGGTGGTTTATCGTATCTTGCTGTTTTATATCGGTTCGCTGGTGGTATTACTGGCGCTCTACCCGTGGGTGGAAGTGAAATCTAACAGTAGCCCGTTTGTGATGATTTTCCATAACCTCGACAGCAACGTGGTGGCTTCTGCGCTGAACTTCGTCATTCTGGTGGCATCGCTGTCAGTGTATAACAGCGGGGTTTACTCTAACAGCCGGATGCTGTTTGGCCTTTCCGTCCAGGGTAACGCACCGAAGTTCCTTACCCGTGTTAGCCGTCGCGGCGTGCCGATCAACTCGCTGATGCTTTCCGGGGCGATCACCTCACTGGTGGTGTTGATCAACTATCTGTTGCCGCAAAAAGCGTTTGGTTTGCTGATGGCACTGGTGGTGGCAACCTTGCTGTTGAACTGGATTATGATCTGCCTGGCGCATCTGCGTTTTCGTGCAGCGATGCGACGTCAGGGACGTGAAACACAGTTTAAGGCGCTGCTCTATCCGTTTGGCAACTATCTTTGCATTGCCTTCCTCGGCATGATTTTGCTGTTGATGTGCACGATGGATGATATGCGCTTGTCGGCAATTTTGCTGCCGGTGTGGATTGTGTTCCTGTTTGTGGCGTTTAAAACACTGCGCCGGAAAGCGAAATAATAGTGTAGGTCGGATAAGGCGTTCACGCCGCATCCGACAAAATGATGTCAACAATTTGAAGCCGCTCTCATCCATTCGATGAGAGCGGTTTTTTAATTACTGCTTAAATGCTTCTGCCAGGGAGCGAATATCATTGCTGGTTGGTGACTGATGAAGTCGCAGACCAAACTCTTCGACGATGGCAAATATGTGGTCGAATATATCAGCCTGAATGCTTTCATATTCCAGCCACACCACAGTATTAGTAAACGCATAGATCTCAAGCGGTAAACCATTATCGCCGGGAGCTAACTGGCGCACCATTAAGGTCATATCTTTACGAATCCGCGGGTGATTGCGTAGATATTCGTTCAGATAGGCGCGAAACGTTCCAATATTGGTCATTCGGCGCAGGTTTAATACTGACTCCGTAGAACCTTGCTGGCGATTCCACTCGTTAATTTCCTGATGGCGGCTGGTTAAATAGGGTTTCAACAAATGCGCTTTATTCAGCCGCTGCATTTCGGTTTCATCAAGAAAACGAATACTGGTGACATCAATGCTGATACTGCGTTTAATACGTCGACCGCCAGAGGCTGACATCCCGCTCCAGTTTTTAAAGGAGTCGGATACTAACGACCAGGTGGGAATAGTGGTAATGGTATTATCCCAGTTACGCACTTTGACGGTAGTTAAGCCGATATCGATCACTGAGCCATCCGCGCCGTATTTTGGCATCTCCAGCCAGTCGCCCAGTTTCAACATATCGTTCGCGGAAAGCTGAATCCCTGCAACCAGACCAAGAATCGGATCTTTAAACACCAACATCAGTACGGCAGCCATCGCGCCAAGACCACTGATCAGAATTGCCGGTGACTGACCAATCAGCAGTGAGATCATTAATATGCCGACCAGAATCGCGCCGATCAGTTTGATCCCCTGAAATATCCCTTTTAACGGCAACTGTTTTGCCGCCGGGAATTTCTGAGCCAGATTTAAAATAACATCCAGCAGGGAGAAGACTGAAAGCAGCGCATACATCATGATCCACAACTGCGCACAGGTGGTCAGGATATCAGCCGCTTCGGTGCCTTTTTGCAGCCAGAATACCGCCTGAATATTGACGATAATCCCCTGCAGGGTAAAAGCTAAACGGTGGAAGAGTTTATTCTGGGTAATGATTTGCAACCACAGCCGTGAGCTGGCGATGGCGCGTTTTTCGAAGGTACGCAGTACCACCCAGTGCAAAATAATATGCACTATTACGGCGGTCAGAAAAATAATACCGAAAATCATCACCATTGAGGTGGTGTGATCGATCTCAATACCCGCTAAATCTTCAACCTGGGATATTAAATCCTGCATAACGTCTCCTTTATACAACAGCGGCCTATGATGACGGGTGAAAGGGGGTTATGCAAATAAGTAAAATCTGAGGATAAATAGCCGGGCGGATGCCCGGCAAGGGAGAATTACACTTCGGTTAAAGTGATACTTTGTGGCAGACGAGATTTCGGCAGGGTAGCGTTAAAATCTTCGACGCTATGATGACCCACCGGAACGATCACCAGACTGGTGTAGCCTTTCTCTTTCAGACCAAATTCTTCATCGAGGATCGCGGCGTCAAAACCTTCGATTGGCACCGCGTCCAGACCCAGTGCCGCAACGCCCAGCAGGAAATTACCGACGTTGAGATATACCTGTTTTGCCATCCACTCTGCATCATCTTGCAGATCTTTACGGTGCATATCCGCGAAGAATTTGCGGCCTTTATCGTTCGCGGCTTTCGCTTCCGGCGTGGCAAAGCGGCCATCAGCATCTTCCTGGTCAACAACCAGCTTCAGCCAGGCATCGTCCATTGCGGTTTTCGCGCAGAACACCACGACGTGCGAGGCATCAAGTATTTTACGTTCGTTGAACACGTAATTATCGGCAGCGGATTTGGCGACACGCGCTTTGCCTTCTTCAGTGCTGGCAACGATAAAATGCCACGGCTGGGAGTTGGTGCTGGAAGGGCTGTATTGCAGCAGGGTTTTGATCTGCTCCGCCTGTTCTGGGGTAAGTTTTTTGTTGGCATCGAATGCCTTAGTGGAATGACGCTTTAAGGCGACAGAAATAATATCCATAAAGACTCCTTGTGAAAGACATTTGTGTGCCAGCAGATTACAAGGATCGAAGTAAAATGGTAAGCGAGAAAAATGCTCTATAGATTTACGTTTTAGCCTGGCCGCAGTCTTTTTTGATCGCGTTTGGCTAAGCCATCAACCACTAAATTCCATGAATCGTTGATCAGATCGCGAAGTAACGCTTCGGAGATTTCCTTGCCGGGATACACCGAAATCCAGTGCTTTTTATTCATGTGATATCCAGGCTTAATGTTCGGATATATCTGCTGATTTAACAGGGATTTTTGTGGATCGGACTTCAGATTTATGAAGGGGACGCCGCGCAGTTCTGACGACAGCATAAAAATCTTGCCGCCAATTTTAAAAACATCAAACTCCGGGCCAAACGGCCAGCAAAGCTCGACGAAAGGCAGCTCAAGCGCCAGGCGTTTCGCCGTTTCAAGCAGTGATTGCTTATCCATAAACTTTCCTTAAGGCGAAGGAGAATAAGCAAAGTATGCCGCGAACCGCGGCGATAATCGATGTTTAATCCGCCTGCGAGAACCAGCGTCGCCAGATAAATCTAAGAATAAAATATTCAATAGCGCCCAGCACTAAAAACCACAGACAAAATAACAAAGTGTAAAGCTGACTCAGATCCATCAGATGGAACGTGGCCATCAGTTTCTGTGCCAGCGTCAGCCCCAGCGCGGGGGCGGGCAGCAGCAGGCAAGAGAGGAAAGCCATCAACAAAATGCCTGCTGCGGCGGTCAAGGTTTCTAAAGGATGTTTCATAACATTGTTAAATGTAAGTTAAAACACCATTGTCAGGGATATTCTTCTGTAAGGCAATTCCCGACTTAGTCTCCGGCCCAAATCTCACAATGCTTTTTCACCAGCCCAATCAGCGAGCCGCCATCGGCAACGAAATCACGCATCAACTGTGCTTCATTCAGACCGCTGGCGACCTGGCGATGTAGGGCCTCAACCGCACTCGACGCACCAATTTTATGCGCAGAAGGGGCGATTTTTTCCAGCAATCGTAAGGTGTCTTCTGTTAGTGGCCGACGATCGCCGGTGTGTGGATCGGTAACAACGCCTTCCAGACCATAGCGGCAGGCCTGGAAACGGTTGAACTTATACAGCAGATAATCCTTTTCCTGATGCTTAAAAGGGCGTTCCGTCAGCAGCCAGTGAGCGGTGGACTGAATCAATCCCGCCATATTTATCGCATGGCTAAGGGTTAACGGAGTATCCATCACCCGAACTTCTACTGTGCCAAAATGAGGGCTGGGGCGAATATCCCAGTGCAAATCTTTAATGCTGTCGATCATCGTGGTGTAACTCAGGCAGCGAAACAGGGCTTCGAATTGCTGCCAGTTACTGACCCACGGTATCGGGCCATTATCGGGAAAGGCGGAAAAGATATTTGGCCGTGAGGAGACAAAATGGGTATCTGTTCCCTGCATATACGGCGACGCGGCAGAAAGGGCGATAAAGTGCGGCACAAAGCGCGATAAGCCGTGTAGCAAATAAATGGCGTCATCGCCACTGGCGCAGCCAACGTGAACATGCTGACCAAAAACAGTCGCCTGCTGAATGAGATAACCAAAGTGTTCCAGCGTCCGCTGATAGCGTGCGTTATCGCACACCTCCTGACGCTGCCATTTCTGAAATGGGTGCGTACCGCCACCGCAAATTTCCAGATGATTCTCCGCCGCAGCTTGCAGAACGACTTTCTGCATCGCTGAAAATTGCCCGGCAGCCTGGTTGATATCACGGCAAACACCAGTTGCCAGTTCCAGCATACTTTCGGTGATATCGTGCTTCACTTCCCCGGCGCTAATCTCACTTTTTACCGCATCAATTAGCGTTGAAGAGTCCTGACTAAGATCATAGCCCGGCGGATTAACCACCTGCATTTCCAGCTCAATACCGAGGGTAAAAGGTTCAGAAATATGAAAATCGGGTAATGACATAGGTTTCTCTTATGTGGGCGTTTTCGTTTCAGTATAGAAGTGGGCGCGGCTGGGCGAGATGCGGAAGTTCTGGAATGTTTCTTTTTTTGGTGATGATGAACTGATTGCTACTTACTACTGAAGCAATTTGGCTACTTTTGCAATGTGACAAGTTATGGCTGAGCTGGCTGGTGGCGAAGAATTTTGACGATTGGGGCGTATAGAAAAACTGGCTCAGCTTCAGTTGATCTGATGAATTGTGGAAAGCCCGAAACAGGATTTGCTGTATAAAAAAACAGTTATTTTACTAAGGAAGGGTAAGATAACCGCGGGTGCCTGAAGCTTTCCGGTTTCAGGTTTACTCTGAGGTCTGGAAAGATGAAGCCCAGGAGATATTTCTATCAACCCTGGGGCTACCTACCCAAACCTGAACAATTTGGATGCTAGTCCCTTCTTCGCATGGAGGCAATATAAACACGCTGACGAAATATGCCCTTGTGGCAGTCATAGTACTGTGTTTGACGGTACTGGGATTTACGCTTCTGGTCGGAGACTCGCTGTGTGAGTTCACCGTAAAGGAACGTAATATTGAGTTTAAGGCTGTTCTCGCTTACGAACCGAAGAAATCGCCGCTGTGCGGGGAGAAATCCCTGCATATCCGGTTGTCAGGTCAGGAATGGTAGGGCACCTGCTTTACACTTTCGCCCGCGCTCAGTGATGGCTGCGGGCGAGCCACAGCAAGAGTTATCCATTAATCGTGTTGGCACAGCGTTATGATGTGTTTTCCTCTTATCTGCCAGTGCACAGCAAACATCTCGTCCTCCCAACGAATAATGATTCGCTGTTTATTCCAGTTAACCACCTGATAATTTAGAAATCCTGCGTCGGTCTGTATCTTGCTTGCCTTAAATGCACTCTCTTTTGCTGAAAATGCCAGTGTAAGTGCCACAGGGAAAGGTAAATTGCAGCCTGTAATAAACTCGCGTTCAGTGGGGGTAATGATGTTATCTGTCAATTCTCTGGCTGTGTGTGCAGAAAAAATTTCTTCGATATCCACACCAATCGGTTGGTGAGAGACGATTGCTATAGCCGTATCCCCGCAGTGACTAATACTGCCGTATAAGCCCGTAGGCCAAAGTGGTTGGCGATGTTCACCGATTGCGGGCACACATTTATAGCCATATCCCCGCAACGCATGAACAGCAGCAATCCGTCCGGCTAAATGTTCGGCTTTGCGTTTACGTCCGGCATGTTGCAGTTGTGCGTAATGCGGCAGCCAGAACAAATCCTGCTCGTGAAAACTTGCAGGATCGAACTCAACAATGTGCAGCGTATGTCCGGCAAAGGGAAGGGAGGTATGCGTGGTTTTCATTTCGCCCATATTAGAGACTGATGACAAACGCAAAACTGCTTGATGCGCTACGCTTATCAGGCCTACATGGTTCTGCAATATATTTGAATTGGCAAGATTTTGTAGGCCGGATAAGTCGTTCACGCCGCATCCGGCATGAACGACACGCCCTTTGTCAACAATCTGACGTTAGTATCAGAAGTGAGTATTAATGCTCATATACCATGTCCGTCCTGGTTCGTTATAGGTATACGCGCCAGCACCTGCGATATAGTTCGCACCGGCAAGATCACCCGTGGTCTGGGCATTCCCTTCACGCCACAAACGCTTGTCGAACAGGTTATCCACGCCGCCAGTCAGACTGACGTTCTTCGTCACGTCCCAGGTCGCACTCAGGCCAACAATACTGTACGGGCTAATCTCTTTGGTTTCCGGGCCAACCGCTGGCTGGCCTTTGTAGTTATATTTCTTCGGCTGCTGTTTGCCATACCAGGTGAAGGTGGTTTGCATCGACAAATCTTCCCGCGCCTGCCAGCTCAGCGTTGAGTTCAACGTATATTCCGGGATGATCGACAAACGGTCTCCCGTGGTTTTGTTTTCACTCTTCAGCATATAAGTGATGTTGTTGGTCCACATCACCGTCTCGCTAACCGGCACGTTTAACGATCCTTCCAGACCTTCAACCACCGCTTTCGGCACGTTATCCCACTGATAGAGATCGGTGCCTGCCGCATTTTTCCCTACAGCCACATAGCCCGCTTCAATCTTGTTGCGATAGTCGTTACGGAACCAGGTCACGCCCGCCAGCCAGCCGTCGCGTTTGAATTCCAGACCAATCTCTTTGTTGATGCTGGTTTCTGCTTTCAGGTCATCGTTACCTTGTAGATAGCAGCCGCCTGCGCTGGCATAGCAGCCCTGACCTTTACTGTAGAGAATGTAGTTCGGGTTAGTCTGATATAGGCTCGGCGCTTTATAGGCGCGTGCGATACCCATTTTCAGCGTGAAGTCATCGCCTAAGCCTTGCGATACGTTTAACGCCGGGCTCCAGTTATTACCGACAATGCTGTGATGATCGAAACGCAGCCCCGGCGTTACGATGGTGCTGTCGGTCAGTTCTATATTGTCTTCTGCAAACAGCGAGAAAATTTCTGCTTTTGAATATGGGCTACGGTCGGTGGCACTCACACCATCAATAGCACCGCCGGTATTCGTTCCGGTCAGCGCCTGGGTGTTGGAACTCAAGTCCTTCATCCGCTGCTGATTCCACTCCGTACCCAGCGTCAGCGTCTGGTTAACGAAGAAATCAATCGGCAGGTTAACTTCGCTATGCAGCATCACGTCATCGAGATCGATATCGACGAAATCCTGCGTCGCTTTTTCGTTAAATTTTCCTTCGGTGCCGCCCGCCAGACCTTCCGGGATACGCGAGTTACGGGTGTGTTCATACTGCACCCAGTTGCTGGTGGTCACGCCGTTATCCCAGCCGCCGTTCCAGGTCAGTGAGTAGTTCTGGCGATAGAGACGGTTGGTTTCATCGCCGTATTTAGAGCGAGTGTAAGCGTCAGAGTTGGTGTTCTGGGTATCGCCCGCATACAGGTTGCCCTGGCGGCTGTAACCTGCTTCCAGTTCCAGCGATTGCAGCGGTGCGAAGTCCCAGCGAACTACGCCGTTAATGTCTTTGTTGATCACCCCTTCGCGCCCGGCTGGTAGGGTAGTTGCATAGGTTCCTGCACGTGCGGACTGATGACCTTTGTTAATATCCCACGCGTCGGCCTGCGTTTTGTCGAGGTTGCCGTACAAACGGAAGCTGAACTCGTCGCCCAGTGGACCGGTGAGGCTGAAGTTGGTGCGTTTGGTGGCACCTTCCTCTTTATGTTCAGGGGCATTGAAATAAGCATCCCAGGAACCGTGCCACTCGCCACTGCCTTTTTTGGTGATGATGTTAACCACGCCACCTGCCGCACCGTTACCGTAACGGGCCGCCGCCGGACCACGCAAAACTTCAATACGTTCGATCATCTCAGGTGGCACCCAGGAGGTATCGCCACGGGTATCACGCTCACCGCGCCAGCCCTGACGCACCGAGTTGCGGCTGCTGACCGGTTTACCGTCAATCAAAATCAGGGTGTTTTCCGGACCCATGCCGCGAATATCAATCTGGCGGTTATTACCGCGCTGACCGCTGGTGGAGTTACCCGTCAGGTTTACGCCTGGCATGGTACGGATGATTTCCGATACATCGCGGGCCACCGGGTTTTTGCGGATTTCATCTGCGGTGATGGTCGAAACGCCGGGAGCCTGCAAGTTCTGCTCGGCGGCGGTCACGACAATGGTATCGTCCTGTGAAACAGGGGTATCGGTTGGCTCTTGTGCCTGCGCTACTCCATAAATCCCCAGATTGACCAACAAGGCCAGGGAATGAATCTTCTTGTTCATTGTTTTTTTCCTGCATTTTTGCCACGAATTCCAACGGTCTAAAGAGACGTAAGCTGGATTGATGTCGCCCGTCACTGCGAAAACCTTTGATTCCTGAAAGACACGCAGTGCAGTTGGTTAATTAATGCCCGCGCTTGACATAGCGCGCCAATACGCTATTGCAAATGCAAATAGTTATCAATAATATTATCAATATATTTCTGTAATCAATGAAAAAATTCACAATAAACATAAGGTTATGATGTGACGGCGTTAAAGGTGGGAAGTGATAGCTGGTGGCAGTCGAAACATGGCCCGCAATGGCAGCGTCTTAATGACGAAATGTATCAGGTCACTTTCTGGTGGCGTGACCCACAAGGTTCTGAAGAACGCTCAGCGATAAAGCGCGTATGGGTCTATATCACTGGTGTTACCGATCATCATCAGAACAGCCAGCCCCAGTCGATGCAACGCATAGCAGGCACCGATGTCTGGCAGTGGACGACACAACTTAATGCCAACTGGCGCGGCAGCTACTGTTTTATTCCCACTGAACGTGCTGACATTTTTTCTACACCATCACCAGATCGCCTCGAATTACGCGAGGGATGGCAAAAATTACTCCCTCAGGCGATAGCCGATCCGCTGAATCCGCAAAGCTGGAAAGGAGGGCGAGGGCACGCTGTTTCCGCACTCGAAATGCCGCAAGCGCCCCTGCAACCTGGTTGGGATTGCCGGCAAACGCCAGAAAATTCAGCCAGGGAAATTACCTGGAGAAGTGAACGGCTGGGAAATTCACGCCGTGTATGGATTTTTACCACCGGCGATGTACCAGCCGAAGAGCGTCCGTTAGCCATTCTGCTCGATGGTGAATTTTGGGCGCAAAGCATGCCCGTCTGGTCGCCGCTGACTTCGTTGACCCGCCGTCAGCAACTTCCACCTGCTGTGTATGTGTTGATCGATGCCATCGACACCGCGCATCGTGCACGCGAACTTCCGTGTAATGCTGATTTCTGGCTGGCAGTACAGCAAGAGTTATTTCCCCTGGTGAAAGCCATTACCCCTTTCAGCGATCGTGCTGATCGTACCGTGGTCGCCGGGCAAAGTTTTGGCGGCCTTTCAGCACTGTATGCCGGACTGCACTGGCCTGAACGTTTTGGCTGTGTATTAAGCCAGTCGGGATCGTACTGGTGGCCGCATCGGAGTGGGCAGCCGGAGGGGCAACTGATCGAACAGCTTAAATCAGGCGATGTTAGTGCTGAAGGCTTGCGCATAGTGCTGGAGGCCGGGATTCGCGAACCGGTGATTATGCGAGCTAACCAGGCGCTGTATGCACAATTACAGACCACACAACAATCCATTTTCTGGCGTCAGGTTGACGGCGGACATGATGCGCTTTGTTGGCGCGGCGGTTTGATGCAGGGGCTAATCGACCTCTGGCAACCGCTTTTCCATGACAGGAGTTGAATATGGCATTCAGTAATCCCTTCGATGATCCACAGGGAGCGTTTTACGTTTTGCGCAATGCGCAGGGGCAATTCAGTCTGTGGCCGCAACCGTGCGCGTTACCGGCGGGTTGGGACGTTGTTTGTGAACCGCAGTCGCAGCAAACTTGCCAGCAGTGGCTGGAAGCTAACTGGCATACTCTGACACCCGCGAATTTCACCCAGCCGCAGGAGGCGCAATGAGTCAGCATTTACCTTTGGTTGCAGCGCAATCTGGCATCTGGATGGCAGAAAAACTGTCTGATTTACCTTCCGCCTGGAGCGTGGCGCATTACGTTGAATTAACCGGAGATATTGATGCGCCATTACTGGCCCGCGCGGTGGTTGCCGGGGTAGCACAGGCTGATACGCTGCGGATGCGTTTTACGGAAGATAACGGCGAAGTCTGGCAATGGGTCGATGACGCGATGACGTTCGAACAACCAGAAATTATCGACCTGCGTACCAACATTGATCCTCACGGCACTGCGCTGGCATTGATGCAGGCTGATTTACACCAAAACCTGCGCGTCGATAGCGGTAAACCGCTGGTGTTTCATCAGCTCATTCAGATTGCGGATAACCGCTGGTACTGGTATCAACGTTATCACCATTTGCTGGTTGATGGCTTCAGTTTCCCGGCGATTACCCGCCAAATTGCCAACATTTACTGCACATGGCTGCGGGGCGAACCAACGCCTGTTTCGCCGTTTACTCCTTTTGCTGAAGTGGTGGAGGAGTACCAGCAGTACCGCGAAAGCGACGCCTGGCAGCGTGATGCAGCATTCTGGGCAGAACAGCGCTGTCAGTTGCCGCCGCCAGCTTCACTCTCTTCCGCACCTTTGCCTGGGCGTAACGCTTCGGCGGATATTCTGCGCCTGAAACTGGAATTTACTGACGGTGAATTCCGCCAACTGGCTACGCAATTACCAGATGTACAACGTACCGATCTGGCTCTTGCACTGGCAGCCTTGTGGCTGGGGCGATTATGCAACCGCATGGACTATGCCGCCGGATTTATTTTTATGCGTCGCCTGGGATCGGCGGCGTTGACGGCAACCGGACCTGTGCTCAACGTTTTGCCATTGGGTATTCACATTGCAGCGCAAGAAACGCTGCCGCAACTGGCAATCCGGCTGGCAGGGCAGTTGAAAAAGATGCGCCGCCATCAACGTTATGATGCGGAACAAATTGTGCGTGACAGCGGACGTGCGGCGGGAGAGGAACCGCTTTTCGGCCCGGTACTCAATATCAAGGTATTTGATTATCAACTGGATATTCCTGGCGTGCAGTCGCAAACTCACACCCTGGCAACCGGTCCGGTTAATGACCTTGAACTGGCGCTGTTCCCGGATGAACACGGTGATTTGAGTATTGAAATCCTCGCCAATAAACAACGTTACGATGAGTCAACGTTAATCCAGCACGCTGAACGCCTGAAAATGCTGATTGCGCAATTTGCCGCGGATCCGACGCTGTTGTGTGGCGATGTCGATATTATGCTGCCAGACGAATATGCTCAGTTGGCGCAGATCAACGCCACCCAGGTCGATATTCCTGAAACCACACTGAGCGCGCTGGTGGCAGAACAGGCAGCGAAAACGCCGGATGCTCCGGCTCTGGCAGATGCACATTACCAGTTCAGCTATCGGGAAATGCGCGAGCAGGTGGTAGCGCTGGCTAATCTGCTGCGTGAGCGCGGCGTTAAACCCGGCGACAGCGTTGCGGTGGCATTGCCGCGCTCGGTCTTTTTGACCCTGGCATTACATGCGATTGTTGAAGCAGGCGCGGCCTGGTTACCTCTGGATACGGGCTATCCGGACGATCGTCTGAAGATGATGCTGGAAGATGCACGCCCGTCGTTGTTAATCACCAGCGACGATCAACTGCCGCGCTTTAGCGATGTAGCAAATTTAACCCGCCTTTGCTATAACGCCCCACTTACCCCTCACGACAGTGCGCCACTGCAACTTTCGCAGCCGCACCACACCGCTTATATCATCTTTACTTCCGGTTCTACCGGCAGGCCGAAAGGGGTGATGGTCGGGCAGAAGGCTATCGTTAATCGCCTGTTATGGATGCAAAACCATTACCCACTGACAGGTGAAGATGTCGTTGCTCAAAAAACGCCGTGCAGTTTTGATGTCTCAGTATGGGAATTTTTCTGGCCGTTTATCGCTGGGGCAAAACTGGTAATGGCAGAGCCGGAAGCGCACCGCGATCCGCTCGCTATGCAACGGTTTTTTGCCGAATACGGCGTGACGACCACACACTTTGTACCGTCGATGCTGGCGGCGTTTGTTGCTTCGCTGACAGCGGAAACCGCTCGCCAAAGTTGCGCGACGTTGAAACAGGTGTTCTGTAGTGGCGAAGCATTACCGACCGATTTATGCCGTGAGTGGCAGCAATTAACCGGCACGCCGTTACATAATCTCTACGGCCCTACAGAAGCGGCGGTGGATGTGAGCTGGTATCCGGCCTTTGGCGATGAACTGGCGGCGGTGAGTGGTAGCAGCGTACCGATTGGCTATCCGGTCTGGAACACGGGGCTGCGCATTCTTGATGCGATGATGCATCCAGTACCGCCGGGTGTTGCGGGAGATCTCTATCTCACCGGCATCCAACTGGCGCAGGGTTATCTTGGACGACCCGATCTCACAGCCAGCCGTTTTATTGCCGATCCGTTCGCTCCTGGTGAACGCATGTATCGTACTGGCGATGTGGCTCGCTGGCTGGAAAATGGCGCGGTGGAGTATCTCGGGCGCAGTGATGATCAGCTAAAAATCCGTGGTCAGCGTATTGAACTGGGTGAAATCGATCGCGTGATGCAGGCGCTGCCAGATGTCGAGCAGGCCGTTACCCACGCTTGTGTCATTAACCAGGCGGCAGCAACCGGCGGTGATGCGCGTCAGTTGGTGGGGTATCTGGTGTCGCAATCAGGTTTGCCGCTGGATACCACTGCACTGCAGGCGCAATTGCGCGAAACATTGCCGCCGCATATGGTGCCTGTAGTTCTGCTGCAACTTGCGCAGTTGCCGCTCAGCGCCAATGGCAAGCTGGATCGCAAAGCTCTGCCGTTGCCGGAACTAAAAGCCCATACGTCGGGATGTGCGCTGAAAACGGGCAGTGAATCGATTATTGCTGAAGCGTTTTCGTCATTACTGGGTTGTGACGTGCAGGATGCCGACGCTGATTTCTTCGCTCTTGGCGGCCATTCGCTACTGGCGATGAAACTGGCAGCGCAGTTAAGTCGACAGTTTGCTCGCCAGGTCACACCGGGGCAGGTGATGGTGGCATCAACCGTCGCTAAACTGGCAATGATTATTGATGGCGGAGCAGAAAACGCCCAGCGTCTGGGATTTGAAACCGTTCTTCCACTGCGTGAAAGCAATGGCCCGACGCTGTTCTGTTTCCATCCGGCGTCCGGTTTTGCCTGGCAGTTTAGCGTGCTCTCGCGTTATCTCGACCCACAATGGTCGATTATCGGTATTCAGTCACCGCGCCCCAATGGCCCCATGCAGACGGCGACAAACCTGGATGAAGTATGCGAAGCGCATCTGGCAACATTACTGGCACAACAACCTCGTGGCCCTTATTACTTGCTGGGTTATTCGCTGGGCGGTACGCTGGCGCAGGGTATCGCGGCGCGACTGCGTGCTCGTGGCGAACAGGTAGCATTTCTTGGTTTGCTGGATACCTGGCCACCAGAAACGCAAAACTGGCAGGAAAAAGAAGCCAACGGTCTGGATCCGGAAGTGCTGGCGGAGATTAACCGCGAGCGCGAGGCGTTCCTGGCGGCACAGCAGGGAAGTACTTCAACGGAGCTGTTTACCTCCATTGAAGGTAACTATGCTGATGCGGTGCGATTGTTGACCACTGCTCATAGTGTGCCATTTGATGGTAAAGCCACGCTGTTTGTTGCTGAGCGTACATTACCGGAAGGTGTCAGCCCGGAGCGTGCCTGGTCACCGTGGATTGCAGATCTGGATATTTATCGCCATGATTGCGCGCACGTGGATATTATTTCTCCGGAGTATTTTAAAGAAATAGGGCCATTAATAAATACACTAATTAATAACTAACCGTACGTTATTAACGAATCTGCCATAACCTCATGCAAAACCATAATCCGACTAAATGATTATGGTTTTTTTATTCTTAAAAATTATTTATTTCTCTGAGAACGGCATCATTGCTGGGATTGCTGAGTTTGCTATTCACTTTTGGATAATAATAGTGAAAGAGTTCTTTCGGATAATTCTCAGATCCTGTTAGAATGTTATAAACATTGTTGTGCTTTTATGGACTAAAATCTCAGGTTCAACCACATGTCATCACTGAATATTAAGCAGGGAAGCGACTCTCATTTTCCCGATTATCACCTGGCGTCGCCCAGTAATAATGAAATTGATTTACTTAATCTAATCGACGTTTTATGGCGGGCAAAAAAAACGATCATGGCAGTCGTTTTTGCGTTTGCCTGCGCAGGTTTACTTATCTCTTTCATCCTGCCGCAAAAATGGACCAGTTCGGCTGTCATCACCCCCGCAGAGGCTGTTCAGTGGCAAGACCTGGAGAAAACTTTCACTAAACTCCACGTGCTGGATCTCGATGTCAATATCGACCGCGGTAGTGTTTTTAATCTTTTTATCAAAAAGTTTCAGTCGGTTAGCTTGCTGGAAGAGTATCTGCGTTCATCACCTTATGTTATGGACCAACTAAAAGAGGCGAAAATCGACGAACTGGATTTGCATCGCGCTATTGTCGCATTGAGCGAAAAAATGAAAGCGATTGATGACAATGCCAGTAAGAAAAAAGATGAGCCGACACTTTATACTTCCTGGACGCTAAGTTTTACCGCGCCCACCAGTGAAGAAGCCCAGACCGTTCTGGCAGGGTATATCGATTATATCTCTACGTTGGTGGTGAAAGAGTCGCTAGAAAATGTGCGTAATAAACTGGAAATTAAAACCCAGTTCGAAAAAGAAAAACTGGCCCAGGATCGGATTAAAACCAGAAACTATCTTGATGCAAATATTCAGCGCCTCAATTATTCACTCGATATTGCTAATGCGGCAGGAATTAAAAAACCCGTTTACAGTAATGGTCAGGCAGTAAAAGACGACCCTGAGTTCTCTATTTCTCTCGGCGCAGACGGTATTGAGCGTAAACTGGAAATTGAAAAAGCAGTCACTGATGTTGCCGAACTGAACGGTGATTTACGTAATCGCCAGTATCTTGTTGAGCAATTAACAAAAGCAAATGTCAGCGATGTCAATTTTACGCCGTTTAAATATCAGTTGCGTCCGAGTTTGCCGGTGAAAAAAGACGGTCCTGGCAAAGCGATTATTGTGATCCTTGCCGCGTTGGTCGGCGGTATGGTTGCGTGTGGCAGCGTGCTTTTGCGCTATGCAATGGCATCCAGAAAACAGGATGCCATGATGGAAGGCCACTTAGTTTAAATCTTCGCGGTTGAAGGTGCCGTTCGTCCGAGCGGCACCACCAATGGTGTTCCTGCCACGGGATCATCAATAATCATGCAGCGCAAACCATAGATACGCTCAATTAATTCGGCAGTGACAATCTCCTTAGGTGCACCCTGGGCGATAATTTTTCCTTCTCGCAGCGCAATCAAATGGCTGGCGTAACGACAGGCCTGGTTGAGATCGTGCAGCACCGCAGCCAGCGTATAGCCTTTCTCGCGGTTTAGTTCACTGAGCAACTCCAGCAAATCAATCTGATGACTGATATCCAGCCAGGTCGTTGGCTCATCGAGCAACATAATCGCCGTTTCCTGGGCCAGCACCATCGCGATCCACGCTCGCTGTCGTTGCCCGCCGGAGAGGGTATCCACGCTTTGATTCGCCAGATGAGTAATTCCCGTGGCCTGCATCGCTTTTGTAACCGCCTCTTCATCTTCTTTCCGCCAGCGGGTAAACAACGGCTGATGCGGATAGCGCCCACGCGCTACCAGCTCCTGAACGGTGATGTCGCCCGGCGTGGTAGCGTTTTGCGCCAGCAGACCAATCCGGCGTGCGACCTCTTTACTGGCGAAACGCTGAATCTGTTCGCCATCCAGCCAGACATGCCCGTGAGCGGGTGTCATCAGACGGCTTAACGTGCGCAGCAAAGTGGATTTACCGCAGCCGTTTGGCCCGATAATCGCCGTGAAATGACCGTCAGGGATCTCTACGGTCAGATTTTCCGCAACGGTATATTTGCCATATCCCAGGGTTAACTGCTCGCCGCGCAAACGGGCTACTGATTCGGTCATTTTTTGCGAGACTCCTGAATTAACAAGACGATAAGGTAAATACCGCCGAGGCTGACGGTGACGACGCCAACCGGAAGTTGATACGGCATAAACAGTTGCTGAGCGCAGAGGTCTGCTGCCAGCAGTAACAGCGCGCCACATAGTGCCGCCTGGGTCAGCCCCCAGCGAGCGGTGCCGCTAATGCGTCGGGCAATATGCGGCGCGACCAGCGCAATAAAGGAGATCGGCCCCGCCAGTGCAGTTGCAGCAGCGGTAAGCACCACCGCCACCAGCATCATTAACAGACGCGAGCGTTCGACGCTGACGCCCAGCGCGCAGGCGGTATCATCGCCCATCTCCAGCAAGTGCATCCGCCTTACCAGCAAGGCTGCGGCAATTAACATCAAAATAATGATTGGCGCGGAAGGCCAGGTTTTCGCCCATGTCAGGCCGTTGAGCGAGCCGGCATTCCACAAACCCGCCGTTAGCGCCGTCTCTAATGAGGCTTTAAGCAATAGCCAGGTATTAAAGGCCACCAGCATGGCGCGAACGCCGATACCGATAATAATCAGGCGAAAGGTGTCGATACCGTTACGCCAGGCGAGCAGCCAGACCAGTAGTGAAGTGACAATGCCACCCGCCATTGCTGCCAGGGCGATAGCCGTCAGGTCCTGACCAAACAGTACCATCGCCACCAGCACGCCGCTCCACGCCCCGGTGTTAAAGCCCATCACGTCAGGGCTGCCGAGTGGGTTACGCATCAGCGACTGAAAAATAGCGCCGCTGACGCCCAGCGCCGCGCCAATTAACAGCGCCATCAGCACGCGCGGTAAGCGCCATTCGGTGACGACCATTGTCATACTGCGGGGAGCATCATCCATCAGCGCGGCGAATACCTGCGATGTTTCCAGTGTCACAGCACCACTGCGTAATCCCCAGATGCCCGCCACGATACAGGCGGTAATCAGCAACAAACAGGTTATGAGTAATCTGCGAGAGACGTAAATCATGCGCCACCTCGCGTTTTACGTCGGACGAGGAAGATTAATACCGGTGCGCCAATAAAGGCGCTGACCACGGAAACGCGCAGCTCGCCGGGCACAATCACACGCCCGATGATATCGGCAAACAGCAGCAGGACAGGCGTGGCGAGTAGTGTAACGGGGAGTGACCAGCGATGATCTGCTCCTACCAACCAGCGTGCCATATGCGGCATCATCAGGCCAATAAAGGCAATCGGACCCACCACTGCCGTCGCACTACCGCAAAGCACAGTAATCGCCAGCAGACCAATCAACTGTGTGCGCGCTACGCGGCTACCCAGCGCCGTCGCGGTGTCGTTTCCCAGACTTAAACTATTCAACGCACGACTCAGTAAGAGTGCGGTTGCTCCGGCGATCAGCACCGGGATCAGCACCACTTTTAAGGTATGGAGGTTGCGAATATCCAGTGAACCGGCTTGCCAGAAACGCAACTGATCGTAGACGTCAGGATTAAGCAGGGCGATGCCGCTGGTCAGCCCTTCCAGTACCGCCGCCAGCGCCACGCCCGCCAGGGTTAAACGCACCGGACTTAACTGCCCGCCGCCCTGGCTGCCGGTAAAGGCAACAATCAACGAGGCCACCAGCGCGCCAGCGAAAGCCATCGCCAGTTGTTCCTGGGCGGAAGAGTAACCAAACAGCGCTGCGCCGAGCACAATGGCAAAGCTGGCTCCGGCGTTCACGCCAAGCAAACCGGGATCGGCAAGCGGGTTTCGGGTGAGGGTTTGCATTAACGCCCCGGCAAGGCCAAGCGCTCCGCCCGCCAGCAATCCGGCAAGGGTGCGCGGCAGTCGGGCGTCGAGCACGATGGTGCAGTCGGCGCTCTGGCAGGTGCCGGAGAGTGCCTCCAGTACCACGGAGGCGGGGAGTGATTTTGCCCCAATGAGCAGGCTTAATGCCGTCGCGATAATCAGTAATAACAGCAATCCGGGCACGGCAATGGCGCGTGTCACGGCAACAGAACCAGACATACGAACTTCCATGATAATGAAATTAATTATCGTTATCGATCTTATTTGGATATGTTAGCATGTGCAGCCTAAGAATAGGTATTTAAAATATTTGATGGCAAGGCATTGTAATGAATAAACAATCCTGGCTGCTTAACCTCAGCCTGTTGAAAACGCACCCGGCGTTTCGCGCAGTATTCCTCGCTCGTTTTATCTCAATTGTTTCTCTGGGGTTGCTCGGCGTCGCGGTGCCGGTGCAGATCCAGATGATGACGAATTCCACCTGGCAGGTTGGGCTTTCAGTGACGCTGACCGGCGGCGCGATGTTTGTCGGTCTGATGGTCGGTGGTGTGCTGGCGGATCGTTATGAGCGCAAAAAAGTGATTTTGCTGGCGCGCGGCACCTGTGGCATTGGCTTTATTGGTCTGTGTCTGAACGCGCTGTTGCCGGAGTCATCACTATTGGCAATCTATTTACTCGGTTTATGGGATGGTTTTTTTGCCTCGCTGGGCGTTACGGCGCTGCTGGCGGCAACGCCTGCGCTAGTTGGGCGGGAAAACTTAATGCAGGCCGGGGCGATTACCATGTTGACCGTGCGCCTGGGATCGGTAATTTCGCCCATGATGGGTGGCTTACTGCTGGCGACTGGCGGCGTCGCCTGGAACTACGGGCTGGCGGCGGCAGGAACGTTCATCACTTTACTGCCTCTGTTAAGCCTTCCGGCACTGCCGCCGCCACCGCAGCCGCGTGAGCATCCGCTGAAATCGCTTCTGGCAGCCTTTCGTTTTCTGCTCGCCAGCCCGCTGGTGGGCGGCATTGCGCTGTTGGGTGGGTTGTTGACGATGGCGAGTGCGGTGCGGGTACTGTATCCGGCGCTGGCAATCAACTGGCAGATGTCGGCGGCGCAGATTGGCTTTCTCTATGCGGCAATTCCGCTCGGTGCGGCAATCGGGGCGTTGACTAGCGGGAAACTGGCGCATAGCGTGCGGCCAGGATTGTTAATGCTGCTTTCCACATTAGGTTCATTTCTCGCCATTGGTTTGTTTGGCCTGATGCCAATGTGGATTCCGGGCGCGGTTTGTCTGGCGCTGTTCGGCTGGCTGAGCGCGGTCAGTTCGTTGCTGCAATATACAATGCTGCAAACGCAAACTCCGGAAGCGATGTTAGGGCGGATTAACGGTTTGTGGACGGCGCAGAACGTGACGGGCGATGCGATTGGTGCGGCGTTGCTGGGCGGTCTGGGGGCGATGATGACACCGGTTACATCCGCCAGTGTCAGTGGCTTTGGCTTGTTGATTATCGGTGTATTGTTGTTGCTGGTGCTGGTGGAGTTGCGCCGTTTTCGCCAGACGCCACCACAAGCGGCAGCGTCCGACAGTTAATGCTTAGAACAGCGCCTTAAGTCGTTCCAGCACTTGCATGGCGCTGTAGTAATCCAGACGGAACGTCTCGGTTCCCAGTGCATAAACCTGCTTGTTCTGTACTGCAGGCAGGTGCGCGAGCAGCGGATTAGCATAAATTGCATCGGCATCTTTCTGATCGCCGGCGAACAGGAACAGCGACTCACCGTTTAACCCGGCAGCCAGATTTTCTCCACCAAGCTGAATGATGTCATGGCGTTTGCCCTGACTTTGACTGGCGTTTAAGCCCGCTGGCAGTTTCGCCAGCGTAAAGCCGAGTTGTTCCAGCATCTGCCCTTGTGCTGATTCCGGCGTCCAGAGATTGGCACTGTGTGCAGCGGCGGTATAGACAATGGCAGTGACCGGCTGCGGCGGTAATTTGATTTGCTCTTTCGCTGCCGCCAGTTGCTTATCAAACTGCGCAATCCGCTCTGCCGCTTGTTTCTCATGCCCGGTAATTTCGCCAAGTTGCGTTAACAGCGACTGCCAGCTTTTGTCGTCGTAATTGATAATTAACGTCGGCGCGATGGTGGAAAGCTGATCGTACAGTGGCATTGCAGAATCGCCGCCGGTTGCGCTAATCAAAATCAGATCCGGCATTTGTGCGGCTACCGCTTCGGCGTTCGGTTCTCCGATATAGAGGCGCTGCAGTTTGCGTTCCTTCGCAACATCGCTCCACTGGCGCAAGAATCCCTGGTCGTCCGCGACGCGGTTATTCGGCGTAGTTGCACCACTGGCAATCACCGGAGCGTCTATCGCCAGCAGCGACCCCGTCAGCGTGACGCTGGTTGAGACGATGCGCTGTGGCTGGCTTTCCAGCGTATGGCTGCCGCGGCTGTCAGTCACCTGACGTGGCCAGTCGGCGGCCTGTACTGTGGATATTCCAGAAAGCAAAAGTCCTGCTAAGAAAAGGGTCTTACGGTAGAGCGGGGCGAGTCTCACGAATCAGCGTCCTGTTATTAGTGAAGTTAATGCTTCTCATTTTCATTGTAACGACAAGCAGATGCAAGCCCGAGTCGTAGATTGTGTTGCGGCAAGAGTTGACATAGTGGCTGTTTGCTTTTAGGTTAGCGACCGAAAATATAAATGATAATCATTATTAAAGCCTTTATCATTTTGTGGAGGATGATATGGATACGTCACTGGCTGAGGAAGTACAGCAGACCATGGCAACACTTGCGCCCAATCGCTTTTTCTTTATGTCGCCGTACCGCAGTTTTACGACGTCAGGATGTTTCGCCCGCTTTGATGAACCGGCTGTGAACGGGGATTCGCCAGACAGTCCCTTCCAGCAAAGACTCACCGCCCTGTTTGCTAATGCCAAATCGCAGGGCATTAAAAATCCAGTGATGGTTGGGGCAATCCCCTTCGATCCACGTCAACCTTCATCGCTGTATATTCCCGAATCCTGGCAGCCATTCTCCCGCCAGGAAAAACAAGCTTCTGCGCGCCGTTTTACCCGCAGCCAGTCGCTGAATGTGGTTGAACGGCAGGCAATTCCGGAACAAGCCACGTTTGAACAGATGGTTGCCCGCGCCGCCGTACTTACTGCCACACCGCAAGTCGACAAAGTGGTGTTGTCACGGTTGATTGATATCACCACCGATGCCGCCATCGACAGCGGCGTACTGCTGGAACGGTTGATCGCGCAAAACCCGGTTAGTTACAACTTCCATGTGCCGCTGGCCGATGGTGGCGTCCTGCTCGGAGCCAGCCCGGAACTGCTGTTGCGTAAAGATGGCGAGCGTTTTAGCTCGATTCCGTTAGCCGGTTCCGCGCGTCGTCAGCCGGATGAAGTGCTCGATCGCGAAGCGGGTAATCGTCTGCTGGCGTCGGAAAAAGATCGCCATGAACATGAACTGGTGACCCAGGCGATGAAAGAGGTACTGCGCGAGCGCAGCAGTGAGTTACACGTTCCCTCCTCTCCACAATTGATCACCACGCCGACGCTGTGGCATCTCGCAACGCCCTTTGAAGGTAAAGCGAATTCGCAAGAAAACGCACTGACGCTGGCCTGTCTGCTGCATCCGACCCCCGCGCTGAGCGGTTTCCCGCATCAGGCCGCGACCCAGGTTATTGCTGAACTGGAGCCGTTCGACCGCGAACTGTTTGGCGGCATTGTTGGCTGGTGCGACAGCGAAGGTAACGGCGAGTGGGTGGTGACCATCCGCTGCGCGAAGCTGCGGGAAAATCAGGTGCGTCTGTTTGCCGGTGCGGGGATTGTGCCTGCGTCGTCACCGCTGGGGGAGTGGCGCGAAACGGGCGTCAAACTTTCTACCATGTTGAATGTTTTTGGATTGCATTAAGGAGTGAGGATGAGCATTCCATTCACCCGCTGGCCGGAAGAATTTGCCCGTCGCTATCGGGAAAAAGGCTACTGGCAGGATTTGCCACTAACTGACATTCTGACGCGACATGCTGAGAGTGACAGCGTCGCGGTTATCGACGGCGAGCGGCAGTTGAGTTATCGCCAGTTGAATCAAGCGGCTGATAACCTCGCGTGTAGTTTGCGCCGTCAGGGCATTAAACCTGGTGAAACCGCGCTGGTACACTTAGGTAACGTCGCTGAACTTTACATTACCTTTTTCGCGTTGCTGAAACTGGGCGTTGCGCCGGTGCTGGCGCTGTTCAGCCATCAGCGTAGCGAACTGAACGCCTATGCCAGCCAGATTGAACCGGCATTACTGATTGCCGATCGCCAACATGCGCTGTTTAGCGGGGATGATTTCCTCAATACATTTGTTGCAGAGCATTCCTCCATTCGCGTGGTGCAACTGCTGAACGACAGCGGCGAGCACAATTTGCAGGATGCGATTAACCACCCGGCAGACGGTTTTACTGCCACGCCGTCGCCTGCCGATGAAGTGGCGTATTTCCAGCTTTCCGGCGGCACGACCGGCACGCCGAAGTTGATCCCGCGTACCCATAATGACTATTACTACAGTGTGCGCCGTAGCGTCGAGATTTGTCAGTTTACGCAACAGACACGCTACCTGTGCGCGATTCCGGCGGCTCACAATTACGCCATGAGTTCGCCTGGAGCGCTGGGGGTTTTTCTCGCAGGCGGCACTGTGGTTCTGGCGGACGATCCCAGCGCCACGCTCTGTTTCCCATTGATTGCCAAACATCAGGTTAACGTTACCGCACTGGTGCCACCGGCAGTCAGCCTGTGGTTACAGGCATTGAGCGAGGGCGAAAGCCGGGCGCAACTCGCCTCGTTAAAACTGTTACAGGTCGGCGGCGCGCGTCTTTCTGCCACGTTGGCGGCGCGTATTCCCGCAGAGATTGGCTGCCAGTTGCAGCAGGTGTTTGGCATGGCGGAAGGGCTGGTGAACTACACCCGTCTTGATGATAGCGCGGAGAAAATTATCCATACCCAGGGCTACCCAATGTGTCCGGACGATGAAGTGTGGGTTGCCGATGCCGACGGAAATCCATTGCCACAAGGGGAAGTCGGGCGTCTGATGACGCGTGGGCCGTACACCTTCCGCGGTTATTACAAAAGCCCGCAGCACAATGCCAGTGCCTTTGACGCCAACGGTTTTTACTGTTCCGGTGATCTGATCTCCATAGATCCAGACGGTTACATCACTGTGCAGGGGCGCGAGAAAGATCAGATCAACCGTGGCGGTGAGAAGATCGCTGCCGAAGAGATCGAAAACCTGTTACTGCGCCATCCGGTGGTGATCTATGCCGCGCTGGTGAGCATGGAAGATGAGCTGATGGGCGAAAAAAGCTGCGCTTATCTGGTGGTAAAAGAGCCGCTGCGTGCGGTGCAGGTGCGTCGTTTCCTGCGTGAACAGGGGATTGCCGAATTTAAATTACCGGATCGCGTGGAGTGTGTGGATTCACTTCCGCTGACGGCGGTCGGGAAAGTCGATAAAAAACAATTACGTCAGTGGCTGGCGTCACGCGCATTAGCCTGAAGGAGAGAACACGATGGCTATTCCAAAATTACAGGCTTACGCACTGCCGGAGTCTCACGATATTCCGCAAAATAAAGTCGACTGGGCCTTTGAACCGCAACGTGCTGCGCTATTAATCCATGATATGCAAGACTATTTTGTCAGCTTCTGGGGCGATAACTGCCCGATGATGGAGCAGGTGATCGCTAATATTGCCGCCCTGCGTGACTACTGTAAGCAACACAATATTCCGGTTTATTACACTGCCCAGCCAAAAGAGCAGAGCGATGAAGATCGGGCGCTGCTGAATGATATGTGGGGGCCGGGCCTGACGCGTTCGCCGGAACAACAAAAGGTGGTGGATCGCCTGACGCCAGATGCTGACGATACAGTGCTGGTGAAGTGGCGCTACAGCGCGTTTCATCGTTCCCCGCTGGAGCAAATGCTTAAAGAGAGCGGACGTAACCAACTGATTATTACCGGAGTGTATGCGCACATCGGTTGTATGACCACTGCGACCGACGCGTTTATGCGCGATATTAAACCGTTTATGGTGGCTGATGCGTTGGCCGATTTCAGCCGTGACGAGCATTTGATGTCGCTGAAATATGTTGCCGGGCGTTCCGGTCGGGTGGTGATGACTGAAGAGTTACTGCCAGCACCGATCCCTGCCAGTAAAGCGGAGCTGCGCGAGGTGATTCTGCCGTTGCTGGATGAATCCGATGAACCGTTTGATGACGACAACCTGATCGACTACGGTCTGGATTCGGTGCGCATGATGGCGCTGGCGGCGCGCTGGCGCAAAGTGCATGGCGATATCGATTTTGTCATGCTGGCGAAAAATCCGACCATCGACGCCTGGTGGAAGCTACTCTCTCGCGAGGTGAAATAATGAATTTCAGCGGCAAAAATGTCTGGGTAACCGGCGCGGGGAAAGGCATCGGCTATGCCACGGCGCTGGCGTTTGTTGAAGCGGGAGCAAAAGTCACAGGCTTTGATCGGGCATTCACGCTGGAGCATTATCCCTTTGCGACTGAAGTGCTGGATGTTGCTGATGCCGGGCAGGTGGCGCAAGTCTGCCAGCGGCTGTTAGGCGAAACGCAGCGCCTGGACGTGCTGGTCAATGCGGCAGGAATTTTGCGCATGGGCGCGACAGACCAACTGAGTAAAGAGGACTGGCAGCAGACTTTTGCGGTCAACGTCGGCGGTGCGTTTAACCTGTTTCAACAGACCATGAATCAGTTTCGCCGTCAGCGGGGTGGAGCGATTGTTACGGTAGCGTCCGATGCCGCACACACGCCGCGTATTGGTATGAGTGCTTATGGCGCGTCGAAAGCGGCGCTGAAAAGTCTGGCGTTGAGCGTCGGGCTGGAACTGGCAGGTAGTGGAGTACGTTGCAACGTGGTTTCGCCGGGTTCCACCGACACCGACATGCAACGCACGCTGTGGGTGAGCGATGACGCGGAAGAGCAGCGTATTCGCGGCTTTGGTGAGCAGTTTAAGCTTGGCATTCCACTGGGGAAAATCGCCCGTCCGCAGGAGATCGCCAACACGATTTTGTTCCTCGCCTCCGATCTCGCCAGCCATATCACGCTACAGGATATCGTGGTGGATGGCGGCTCAACGCTGGGAGCATAACTGTGATCTGGAAACGTCATTTGACCCTGGATGAACTGAACGCTACCAGCGATAACACGATGGTGGCGCATCTGGGAATTGTTTACACCCGTCTGGGGGATGATGTGCTGGAAGCCGAAATGCCGGTCGATACCCGTACTCATCAGCCGTTTGGTCTGCTGCACGGCGGCGCGTCGGCGGCGCTGGCAGAAACGTTGGGATCGATGGCTGGATTTATGATGACTCGCGACGGGCAGTGCGTGGTGGGGACGGAACTTAATGCCACCCATCATCGCCCTGTCTCGCAGGGAAAGGTGCGTGGCGTCTGTCAGCCGCTGTATCTTGGGCGACAAAATCAGAGCTGGGAGATTGTCGTTTTCGATGAACAGGGACGGCGTTGCTGCACCTGTCGGCTGGGTACGGCGGTTTTGGGATGAACCCGACAGAATAAAATGAGATTGCAGGAAAACTCGGTTAATGGAGTGATCGAGTTAACATTGTGAAGTTAATTATTGGTTTTAACTCTTATTTGTTTGGTTATCGCGTTGTTAAATTTTGCAAAGATGTTATAGAAACAAAATGTAACATCTCTATGGATACGTACACGGATAACAATTATGAACAAGTCAGGGAAATACCTCGTCTGGACAGTGCTCTCTGTGATGGGAGCATTCGCTCTGGGATACATTGCTTTAAATCGTGGGGAACAGATTAACGCGCTGTGGATTGTGGTGGCGTCGGTCTGTATCTATCTCATCGCTTATCGTTTTTACGGTCTGTTTATCGCCAAAAAAGTGCTGGCGGTTGACCCGACTCGTATGACGCCAGCCGTGCGCCATAACGACGGTCTGGACTATGTGCCGACGGACAAAAAAGTGCTGTTCGGTCACCATTTTGCGGCCATTGCCGGCGCAGGCCCACTGGTCGGGCCGGTGCTGGCGGCGCAGATGGGCTACCTGCCGGGGATGATCTGGCTGCTTGCCGGGGTGGTTCTCGCCGGTGCGGTGCAGGACTTCATGGTGCTGTTTGTTTCCACGCGCCGCGATGGTCGCTCGTTGGGTGAACTGGTCAAAGAAGAAATGGGACCAACCGCCGGGGTGATTGCGCTGGTGGCCTGCTTTATGATCATGGTGATCATTCTGGCGGTGCTGGCGATGATCGTGGTGAAAGCCCTGACCCATAGTCCGTGGGGAACGTACACCGTTGCGTTCACTATTCCGCTGGCGCTTTTTATGGGGATCTACCTGCGCTACCTGCGTCCAGGTCGCATTGGTGAAGTGTCGATCATCGGTCTGGTGTTCCTGATTTTCGCCATCATTTCTGGCGGCTGGGTGGCAGAAAGTCCGACCTGGGCACCGTACTTTGACTTTACGGGCGTGCAGTTGACCTGGATGCTGGTGGGCTACGGTTTTGTGGCGGCAGTGCTGCCGGTATGGCTGCTGTTGGCTCCGCGTGACTACCTCTCTACCTTCCTGAAAATCGGGACTATCGTTGGTCTGGCGGTGGGAATTCTAATTATGCGCCCCACGCTGACCATGCCGGCGCTGACCAAATTTATCGATGGTACTGGCCCGGTATGGACCGGTAACCTGTTCCCGTTCCTGTTTATCACCATCGCCTGTGGTGCAGTGTCTGGCTTCCATGCGCTGATCTCTTCCGGCACCACGCCAAAGATGCTGGCGAACGAAGGTCAGGCGTGCTTTATCGGTTACGGCGGGATGTTGATGGAATCCTTCGTGGCGATTATGGCGCTGGTTTCCGCCTGTATCATCGATCCGGGCGTGTACTTCGCCATGAACAGCCCGATGGCGGTGCTGGCTCCGGCAGGTACGGCAGATGTGGTGGCTTCTGCAGCGCAAGTGGTGAGTAGCTGGGGCTTTGCAATTACCCCGGATACGTTAAACCAGATTGCCAGTGAAGTCGGTGAACAGTCGATCATTTCTCGTGCGGGCGGTGCGCCAACGCTGGCGGTAGGGATGGCCTACATCCTGCACGGCGCGCTGGGCGGCATGATGGATGTGGCGTTCTGGTATCATTTTGCCATTCTGTTTGAAGCGCTGTTTATTCTGACGGCGGTAGATGCGGGTACGCGTGCTGCGCGCTTTATGTTGCAGGATCTGCTGGGCGTGGTTTCTCCTGGTCTGAAACGGACGGATTCACTGCCTGCTAACCTGCTGGCGACGGCGCTGTGCGTACTGGCCTGGGGTTACTTCCTGCATCAGGGCGTGGTCGATCCGCTGGGCGGCATTAATACCCTGTGGCCGCTGTTTGGTATTGCTAACCAGATGCTGGCGGGGATGGCGCTGATGCTTTGTGCCGTGGTGCTGTTCAAGATGAAACGTCAACGTTATGCCTGGGTGGCACTGGTGCCAACGGCCTGGTTGCTGATTTGTACCCTGACCGCAGGCTGGCAGAAAGCGTTTAGCCCGGATGCGAAGGTCGGCTTCCTGGCAATTGCGAACAAGTTCCAGGCAATGATCGACAGCGGTAATATTCCGTCGCAGTATACCGAGTCACAACTGGCGCAACTGGTGTTCAACAACCGTCTGGATGCCGGACTGACCATCTTCTTTATGGTGGTTGTGGTGGTTCTGGCGCTGTTCTCGATTAAGACGGCACTGGCGGCATTGAAAGAGTCGAAGCCGACGGCGAAAGAAACGCCGTATGAGCCGATGCCGGAAAATGTTGAGGAGATCGTGGCGCAGGCGAAAGGCGCGCACTAAATTATCACTATTACGCTCTCTCTTTTGGGAGAGCGTAAGGCTGATGACAAACGCAAAATTGCCTGATGCGCTGCAACATTTGTAGACAGGATAAGGTGTTCACGCCGCATCCGGCAATATCTCAGCAATCTGATTACCGGAGGTATTGATGTTTGATTCACTGGCAAAAGCCGGAAAATATTTAGGTCAGGCGGCGAAGCTGATGATTGGCATGCCCGATTACGATAACTATGTCGAACATATGCGGGTCAATCATCCTGATCAGACGCCGATGACTTATGAAGAGTTTTTCCGCGAGCGGCAGGACGCGCGCTATGGTGGCAAAGGCGGCGCGCGCTGTTGCTAAATCTGCATGTCAGACGGTAAATGATTCCACTTTTTCGAACGCTGCACGCAACGTATCAGGTGTCAGCGTGACCGGCAGATAATGAATGGACTCCACCGGACGCAAAGTATGGGCAATCACTTTGTCGATTTCCGCCTGATTATTGATATCCACTTCCAGTTCCGCCAGCGTGGTCGGTAGATGAAAACGCTTATATGCCCCGGTTAATTGCGCCAGCACGTCATCCTGTCCCAGCAAGGCGCTTTGTACCAGAATGCCGTAAGCAACTTTGGTGCCGTGGAGAAATTTCTCGGTTTGCGGCAGCACGGTCAGACCGTTATGCACGGCATGAGCTGCCGCCACACGCGTAAAACGATCGCCCAGACCTCCTACCATACCTCCACCGGCGATAATCGCATCCACCACATCGCAAAATGACTGCGTTAACTGCTTGTTTTGCTGATCGGCAAGAGCCTGTTCGCTACTGCTTAACAATACGTCGCGGATGGCCTGTGCGCTATTGAGCCCCAGACGCACAGTCAGCGGCAATGTTTCCGGTTGCGGTGCCAGCACCACCGCTTCATACCATTTCGCCAGCGTGTCACCGATACCCGCCAGCAGATATTCTTGCGGTGCATTGAGGATAATCTCTGGTTCCACCAGCACCATAAAATTGGTGTCGTCGAAAATCTCATAATGTAGCGCCTGTCCGGCGTCGTTATACCAGACGGAGAGCGGTGTCCAGGCAGCGCAGGTAGCGGCGATCGTCGGAACGGCAACAAACGGCAGACCCAGACGGCGGGCGAGGGCTTTCGCGGTGTCGAGCAGTGCGCCGCCGCCGACGCCAATCACGACGCTGCGATTGTCACCAGACTCAGCCGCCAGTTGTTGCACATCGTTTTCGCTGCAATGACCACGAAACAAAATATGTTTTGCGCCGGGCAGCTCAAACGCTGGTGGAAGTTTTGTTTCTGCCGCAGCAATGGCACGTTCGCCATAAATCCACACGGCACGAGCAAGCTGTTCGTTGGTGAAAAAATCATGCAGGTGATTCAGGCTTCCGGGATGAGAAAAGTAGTTAGCAGGGCCGACGACGACGCGGATAGGATTGTGAGGCATGTTGTGTTGTCCTTATTGTTTTATTTAGACATCTAAACGTCTTGATTGCCAAATACTAACATCGTGTTATAGTGCCTTCAACACGCAACTTCGTCAGGCATGATAAAAATGACAAATAACCCTCTGATTCCACAAAGCAAACTTCCACAACTAGGCACGACTATTTTTACCCGGATGAGCGCGTTGGCGCAGCAGCACCAGGCGATTAATCTGTCGCAAGGTTTTCCTGATTTTGATGGCCCGCGCTATTTGCAGGAGCGGCTGGCGTATCACGTTGCTCAGGGCGCAAATCAATACGCGCCAATGACCGGCGTGCAGGCATTGCGCGAGGCGATTGCTGAGAAAACCGCACGGCTGTATGGCTATCAACCGGATGCTGAACATGACATCACCGTAACAGCAGGAGCGACGGAGGCGTTATATGCGGCGATTACCGCGTTGGTACGTAGTGGCGATGAGGTTATCTGTTTTGATCCCAGCTATGACAGTTACGCACCCGCCATCGCGCTAGCGGGTGGGGTAGTGAAACGCATCGCGCTGCAACCGCCGTATTTTCGCGTTGACTGGCAAGAGTTTGCTACGTTACTGAGCGAGCGTACCCGGTTGGTGATCCTCAATACGCCGCATAATCCCAGCGCCACTGTCTGGCAGCAGGCTGATTTTGCAGCCTTGTGGCAGGCGATTGCCGAGCGCGAGATTTTTGTCATTAGCGATGAGGTCTACGAGCACATCAATTTTTCACAGCAGGGCCATGCCAGTGTACTGGCGCATCCGCAACTGCGTGAGCGGGCGGTGGCGGTGTCATCGTTTGGCAAGACCTATCATATGACTGGCTGGAAAGTGGGGTATTGCGTTGCGCCAGCGCCCATCAGCGCCGAGATCCGCAAGGTGCATCAGTATTTGACTTTTTCGGTCAATACTCCCACACAACTGGCGCTTGCCGATATGCTGCGGGAGGAACCTGAACATTATCTTGCGTTACCGGACTTTTATCGCCAGAAGCGCGATATTCTTGTGAATGCATTACGAGAGAGCAGACTGGAGATCTTACCCTGTGAAGGCACTTACTTTTTGCTGGTGGATTACAGCGCCGTTTCTACGTTGAATGATGTCGAGTTCTGTCAGTGGTTAACACAGGAGCATGGTGTAGCGGCGATCCCTCTGTCGGTGTTTTGTGCCGATCCCTTCCCGCATAAACTGATTCGTCTCTGTTTTGCCAAGAAGGAATCGACGCTGCTGGCGGCGGCTGAACGCCTGCGCCAGTTGTAATTATTTCACCGTCCAGGCACGGGAATATCTACGGTCGGCAAACAACTCTTGCAGGCCGTTTATTTGCTTGAGGCGTAGCACTTCGTCGCTGTCCATACCCAGTTCTATACTGATTTTATTATCGTCCCATCCCAACTGGCTGAGTTCACGAACGATTTCTGACATTGCTGTGATTTGGTGGCGGCCACGCGCGCGGTTGTGGCGAATCGTTGCAGCGATGCGTTCGTTACGATCCCTTTCCAGACAGGTAACCGGTAAATACCCTTTTAAGCGCGTTTTTAACGTGTTAGAGCCTTTACCAATTTCATGGCGGTGGAAACCATCAACAATTTCAAGCGTATTAGCTCTGGTGTTGGTTACTACAATCGGTTGGGTAAAACCATCAATTTCAATGGATTTTTTTAATAGCTTCTTCTCTGGCGGTGCCACATTATTGGGATTGTAATCGTTTGGCACGAGTTGGCTATTTTTAACCCATAACACACAATCCACCGGCTCGTCGCGAAATGGACTCACTTGATGTATCGCCATCCGGATCTCATTGATCGCCTTAATGCGATCTTCTTCCGCTAAACTGGCGAGAAATTGCGTTAAATCCTGAGTTAATCGCTGTTGCATAATATTCCCCACTCCTGACGTTTTTCTTTCATCCGTTCGTTATAACGTTGATAATTTTTAGCTTTTGTAGGGCTGAATGATAACGCCCGGCACCAATAATCATTGTTGAGTAATACCTTGCAGATACGTCGCCAGGAGGGGACGTCTTTTGAGCCAATATCTCCTTGTTGAGTCTGAGGAATTTCGATTCCTTTTTTTTGATACCAGTGCAAATAAACAGCAATTTTATTGCGATAATGATCAGCCGTTTTTTCTGGCATGCTGTTAAGCAGTAATAAGGCATATTCCTGCCAGTCTAAATGGTCAGGTTTTAGGATCTTCCTGTGGCCATAGAATTGATTATTGTGACCAGCGTAAATTCCACCGCTTTTTACGCCACTGACCCGGGCGCACATTGCGGCCCATCGATCAGGTTCAAGAACATGATATAGCCACAAACCTTGCCGTTGCTCTGGACCAAAAGGTTCGCAAATTCGCATTTGACGCAGAGGGACGCCAGCCTGGTACATCAGGTTATACAGCGGATTACAGAGGTTTTGGCCTTTAGCGTACCAGGTCCAGATATCAGCGACTTTCCAGTCGTAAATGGGGTAAATGTACCAACAATGACCGCCTGGCGCGGCGGTGGTCCACGGCTTATCGTCAGCAAAACGTTGTTTATTTAAACTGGCAATGGCGACGAAACGATTATAAGACTCGTCGGCACGGATCCCGACCATCATTGCGGCTGGTCGTTGTTGTGAAAACCATTCGGCAAATTCACGCACGAAATGTTCAAACGTCATACCCGATTGATAAAACGAGAAAAATGCCGGGTCGGTTATCGCATCTTCTGGTGGCTGTCGAACCCATTCAGTATCAGGTTGCCAGCACTGCCATTCAGGTTGATATTGGGATAATGAATTTTGTGTTGTTAACGGTAGAGCCACCCAATAAAACGTTTCGATGACATCCGCATATTGTTCCCGTAGCGATTGAACATAGTCAATAGTACAAGAAAACTGTGCTTCCCAGTCGATAAACAGGACGTGTATTTTTTTTCCTATTTTCCTGGCCAGACCGGCGGTCAAATGAAGCATTAAGCCAGAATCTTTACCACCAGAAAAAGAGACGCATACGCGGGGCAGTGTATTAAGTGTCCAGGTGATACGGTCTTGTGCTGCTTCCAGAATATTGAGAGGAAGCGGAATTTTATAAATGGACATCTGTAAACGCTCTCTTAACATGACCGGGAGAAAGTGCAATAGTTTGCTGATTATAATATTAATAAACTTAAATGAAATATCTTATTTTATATTCACTAGGTGAATTTTTTTATGATGAATATTGTTCTTATTGATAGGTTTTCAGGATAAGCTGTCATTTAAGCGATCAATAAATCGAGAGAACGCCAGATTGTTTAATGATGATTTATTATAGGAAATATAAAGTGTATTAGAGGGGAGGTTATGTTTTAGTTTTATTTGTTTTAATTGCAGGTTTTTCTGATGACAACGATATAGTTCAAAGGAAACAATACCCAGTAAATCGGTTACCGCAATAGTATTGATAATAGTAAACAGAGAAGAACTACGGAATGCTATTTTTCGGTTTGCCAGAATCGCTTCTATTTCCATCTGAAAATCTTCAAGGCCAGATGCTTTTGATGTCAGAAAAGTAAACTCTTCATCAAGAATGTCTTCGCGGCTACTGTATTCCGTTATTCTCGGATGAGATGCACTACAGATAAGCGTGTTGCGTATCGATTGAAAAGGTACACAGCTCACCGAGCGACTGATGACTGGTATTAATGTAATAACCAGATCTGCTTTGCGATAAGCCAATAAATTTTCGGCGCTTTCTGCTGACATCATAATGTCATGATGTTCAATTTCTACCGATGTGTCTTGTCGTAGGCATCCGATCAAAAGACTACTGTTGGTTGACGAGATAAGTTGCGGACCATAAATAATAAATTTTTTCTTCAGCTCGGATTTATTGACAATGTTGATGGTTTGCTCAAGGTTTTTGAGATTTTTCTCAAGATGATGATGCAGATTTAATCCTGTCGTTGTTGGTGCAATTCCTTTACCGGAGCGAATAAATAAGGGGTCATTAAATTGCGCCCGTAGACGTTGTAAAGACTGGCTTACCGCAGAAGGCGTTATATATAATGATTCTGCGGCCTTGCTAATACTAAGATGTTGGTAGATGCACTCAAAAATGACAAGCAAGTTTAAATCAAATTTTTTTAAGTCGTAAAGATTAGCCATGATGCACTCCATTCATATGCTTGTTCTCATAATATTCATCAAGTCAATGATATGGCTTTATGTATTTTTATATATTATGTTATTTTACTTAATTCACGATTAAGTTTTTCTAAAATAGCATAGCTGATATGAGAGGGGTGAACAATACTTGCGATTTTTTGGATAACTGAAAAGAGATAAATATTCCAGTTATCCATAGAATGAAGGTTATTTATTTCCCATAATGATATTAAATGTTTTTTGATCTGGTAATCCGACAGCCTGCTGTAATGTGTTTTCTGGGCTCATGTAATAAATAGCAGGGGTAACATTTGCGCCCAGTTCGTCCATCAACGTCTCGTTGGCACTGAGAATCTTCATCTGTTCAGGTGTGATGCTCCCTGAGAGGTTCAGCTTTAACTTGCCGCCAGATGCCTCATACTCTTGCCACGTTTTTGCCGGATCTTTAGACGCGAGGATTGCCGCCGCGGTGGCCGGGCTTTCTGGTTTTATCACGCCAACCAGCAGAGTACGAATCTGAACTTTACCGGCATCAACCCATGGGCGTGCTTGTTGCCAGAATTGTTTGCAATACGGGCAGAAAGGATCGGCAAAAACATAAACCACGACCGGCGCGTCTTTTTTACCGTCAAGTAACCAGTTTGATTGTTCCATACGCTGCCACATTTCGCGTCCGGCAGGTGCGTAAATCTCTTTTTCAATAAGAGCGTTACTGAGGTTTTCTCCCTTTTCGTTGTACATATAGCCAGAGATGGCATGCTTACCGTCTGGCGTAAGGTAGATAGTGACCCCCATATCCTGATATTTCCCCAGATAACCTTTCATACCGCCTGGCGCATCGAACGATTTAATAATCGTAATTCCCTGTTTTTCAATCGCTTTAACGGGCGCAGGAAGCTCTTCGGCGTAAGCAATTCCTGGGAGCAGGGTAAAAAAAATTATCTTTTTTAACATTGTCTTGTCCTTTTCGTTCAGTGCAAATACACAATAAAAGGCTTAACCTATCACTGTCATAGTTAAGACCTTATCTCAGGTGATTGCCCTTTGTTTATGAGGGTGTTGTAATCCCTCTCGTCGTTGCGATTATCATCGCAACACCGTAGCCTGTTGAACAGGCGCTGAAGATACCAAAGGGTAGTTCAGGTTATGCGGTCACCTGGAAAGGGGACCCATTTTACTTTTTATCGCCACTGGCGATGCAAAGTTCACAAAGTTGTCTTACGAAGGTTGTAAGGTAAAACTTATCGATTTGATAATGGAAACGCATTAGCCGAATCGGCAAAAATTGGTTACCTTACATCTCATCGAAAACACGGAGGAAGTATAGATGTCCTTGATTAACACCAAAATTAAACCTTTTAAAAACCAGGCATTCAAAAACGGCGAATTCATCGAAATCACCGAGAAAGACACCGAAGGCCGCTGGAGCGTCTTCTTCTTCTACCCGGCTGACTTTACTTTCGTATGCCCGACCGAACTGGGCGACGTTGCTGACCACTACGAAGAACTGCAGAAACTGGGTGTAGATGTATACGCAGTATCTACCGATACTCACTTCACCCACAAAGCATGGCACAGCAGCTCTGAAACCATCGCTAAAATTAAATATGCAATGATCGGTGACCCGACTGGCGCCCTGACCCGTAACTTCGACAACATGCGTGAAGATGAAGGTCTGGCTGACCGTGCTACCTTCGTTGTTGACCCGCAGGGTATCATCCAGGCTATCGAAGTTACCGCTGAAGGCATTGGCCGTGACGCATCTGACCTGCTGCGTAAAATCAAAGCAGCACAGTACGTGGCTTCTCACCCAGGTGAAGTTTGCCCGGCTAAATGGAAAGAAGGTGAAGCAACTCTGGCTCCATCCCTGGACCTGGTTGGTAAAATCTAAATTTTCTTCGTCTTTCACGCCATAGCAGTGTTGGCGTCGCCCGCTCACCCCGGTCACTTACTTGTGTAAGCTCCGGGGGTTCACAGGCTAGCCGCCTTGCTCTGACGCGAAATACTTCGGAAATTCACCTAATTAATCGGGTGCTGCGGCACCCGATTTTCTTCCCCGCACCATGATGCAAGCTGCATCCAGGTAGCCGCAGAGGCCGCTTGCATGATGATGTTTAAAGCCCAGGAGATAAACATGCTCGACACAAATATGAAAACTCAACTCAAGGCTTACCTTGAGAAATTGACCAAGCCTGTTGAGTTAATTGCCACGCTGGATGACAGCGCTAAATCGGCAGAAATCAAGGAACTGTTGGCTGAGATCGCAGAACTGTCAGACAAAGTCACCTTTAAAGAAGATAACAGCTTGCCGGTGCGTAAGCCGTCTTTCCTGATCACCAACCCAGGTTCTAACCAGGGGCCGCGTTTTGCAGGCTCTCCGCTGGGCCATGAATTTACCTCGCTGGTACTGGCTCTGCTGTGGACCGGTGGTCATCCGTCGAAAGAAGCGCAGTCTCTGCTGGAGCAGATCCGCGACATTGACGGTGATTTTGAATTTGAAACTTATTATTCGCTTTCCTGCCATAACTGTCCGGACGTGGTGCAGGCGCTGAACCTGATGAGCGTACTGAACCCGCGCATTAAACACACGGCGATTGACGGTGGTACGTTCCAGAACGAAATCACCGATCGTAACGTGATGGGCGTTCCGGCCGTATTCGTGAATGGTAAAGAGTTTGGTCAGGGGCGTATGACGCTGACTGAAATCGTTGCGAAGATTGATACTGGCGCTGAAAAACGTGCGGCAGAAGAGCTGAACAAGCGTGACGCTTATGATGTGCTGATCGTTGGTTCTGGCCCGGCGGGTGCTGCGGCGGCAATTTACTCCGCACGTAAGGGTATCCGTACTGGTCTGATGGGCGAACGTTTCGGTGGTCAGATCCTCGATACCGTTGACATTGAAAACTACATCTCCGTGCCGAAAACCGAAGGCCAGAAACTGGCTGGTGCGCTGAAAGTTCACGTTGATGAATACGATGTTGATGTGATCGACAGCCAGAGCGCGAGCAAGCTGATCCCGGCCGCGGTTGAAGGCGGTCTGCATCAGATTGAAACAGCTTCCGGCGCGGTACTGAAAGCCCGCAGCATTATCGTGGCGACCGGCGCAAAATGGCGCAACATGAACGTTCCGGGTGAAGATCAGTATCGCACCAAAGGCGTAACCTACTGCCCGCACTGCGACGGCCCGCTGTTTAAAGGCAAACGTGTAGCGGTGATTGGCGGCGGCAACTCCGGCGTGGAAGCCGCGATTGATCTGGCGGGTATTGTTGAACACGTTACCCTGCTTGAGTTTGCGCCAGAAATGAAAGCCGACCAGGTTCTGCAGGACAAACTGCGCAGTCTGAAAAACGTCGACATCATTCTGAATGCGCAAACCACTGAAGTAAAAGGCGACGGTAGCAAAGTTGTTGGTCTGGAATACCGTGATCGCGTGAGCGGCGATATTCACAATATCGAACTGGCCGGTATTTTCGTTCAGATTGGTCTGCTGCCGAACACCAACTGGCTGGAAGGCGCAGTAGAACGTAACCGCATGGGTGAAATCATCATCGATGCGAAATGCGAAACCAACGTCAAAGGCGTGTTTGCAGCCGGTGACTGTACAACGGTTCCGTACAAACAGATCATCATCGCCACTGGCGAAGGTGCCAAAGCCTCTCTGAGTGCCTTTGACTACCTGATTCGCACCAAAACTGCATAAGAAGAAGTAAGATTCACCTGCAATTGTTTAGCCGCCGGGGTCAAACCTGGCGGCTTTTTTTCGTTATAGAAAACCCTGCCGGGATGGCTCCGGGCAGGGCACCGTAAATACGTTAATTTGTTAACGAACGACTAATACAGGCAGATGGGCGTGGCGGATCACGCTGGAAGCGTTAGAACCTAACAGATGGGTTGAGATTGATGGATTACGCGAACCGATAACCACAACATCCGCATTCAGTTCTTTGGCTAATTCATTCACCTCATCTCTCACGCTACCAAAACGGACATGTGGTTTGATACGGGAGGGATCAATAGTGAAATGACCCACCATTGTCTGCAGGCGCTCTTCCGCCTCATGTTGCAAATGCTCTTCGAAACGACGCACATCGGCAGCAAAACGGTGCAGACTAAGGCTTGCAGCGCCTGGTAATACATGGAGTAAATGAATTACACCATCATCCTGGGCGAGAAATTCAGCGTGACGAACGGCTTTGTCGCTTAATTCCATTTCAAATACGTCTACTGGCATAATGATTGTTTTGTACATAAGCATTCTCTCCTTGCTGTTGCATGCATACATAACATCATATTATTGATTTTAGATCTGTGATTTGCGACGTTGATTTTATATCTATTAAATATTGATGCTTAAAATGTATTCGTGTTGGCACTACCAGTGTTGCTCAAGGTATAGCACCGCTACAACAATTATTGCTGCGATGAAAATATAAAACGCTGTAATACCAAGAGCTTCACTCATAATGGAGTCCGCAGGTTGATAACCTGTTCAGATTAGAACGTAGCGGGGAAGAGCAAAATGATAAATCTGGTTGATATTTGAGCGGAAAGAGGATGCGGACGCATCCTCTGAGCAAAGCGATTTAACGCTTGTGCAGATGGGATTAAAGCAGGTATTCGCCAGCGGCTTCTGGCTGGTATTCGAGTTCCAGTACTTCAAGGTGGGTGGTAACGCCGCCCGGAAGTTCCCAGTGAATGGTGTCGCCAACGCGCAGCCCCAGCAGTGCGGCTCCAACCGGAGCCATAACGGAAAGCTGAGTATTGCTGTCGGTCATTTTGGCCGGATACACCAGCGTGCGCACACGCACTTCGCCATCGCTAAGATTGCGGAATTTAACCCGGCTGTTCATCGTCACCACATCGTGTGGCATATCTTCTGGCGAACACATTTGGGCGCGATCCAACTCTGCGTTTAACGCGTCAGCGACTGGCAAACCGGCGTAGGCGGGTTGCTCCAGCAGAATATCGATGCGTTCGGCATCCAGGTCGTTAATGATGATAGTTGGTCTGGACATTTTTACTCCATGTCGTCGGTACTGCGAGTGTCGCAGATAAACATACCCAAAAGAAAACCCTCACCGTCAGGCGGCGAGGGTTTAACTCATATGATGATACTGGCTGTTGCTCACACTTTGAAGTGATTTACGTCACATTCAGGGAATTCCTCAATGCAGCGCATTATTGTAGAAATCTTAATCGCCATGTTTCATGAAAAACGCACCACAGCGTTTTGCCTGTCAGATTATTGATAGCCCGCTTTATCAATCACAAAGGCTTTGCCACAGTTACCGGGATGTGGTTGTGGCAAGAATGAGTTTGCAGAAAGCGGTGCGTTGATGGCGTCAGCTTTGAGTGAAATCTGGATTTCAGTCAAATATGCCGGATTACCCTGACACGTTAACTTGACCGCTTTGACGTTCTCTTTCCCCCAGCTTTTGGCGAAGGCGGCGTCAAAGTCATTTCGACTCACGGTTTTACCATAGTTTTCAGCGAGAAATTTTCCAGCGTCGCTTTCTTTGATTTCTTGATTCAGACGCACCATCGTGCCGAAGTAAGCGTCCGGATCAAAACCAAAACAGGCGCCGTGTTTCGCATATTCGTAACGTTCCAGGCAGGAACGTCCACCCGCGCCGGGCATCACTTCACTTAGTTTAGCTGCCGTTTCCAGCGACAACCCTGTTTCCGGTGACGAACACATTCGGCTGGCGCGTGCCTCTGGCAAGTTTGGGATTGGGCGGGTGGCGCAGCCAAAGCGCATCCAGCGGCGTTCATCAACACCGCGTGCCGCAACCGACTTTGGCAACCCAGGCCACAGGCCGTGTACGGTCAAGAAATCAGCTTTGTTGGTCGTTTCGGTTTGCAGACGACATTCATCGCGTTCGTTACGATTGCGATCGTGCTGGCTTTGGCAAAATCCGGTTTGCCAGGAAAGAGCCAGCACATAGCGATCAAAATCGCCGTACTGTTTTGCCTGTAACGCCACGGCGTTAGCTGAAGAGAAGGGGAGCAGAGAAGCCGTCAGTAAAGCGGCGTTACGCCAGAATGCTTTCATAATGGGTGTGGGACTCATACATACACTGAATACTATCTATTAAATCATAAAAAAGCCCGCCGGGTGGGCTTACCTGGCGGGCGTGATGATTTATTCAGCGTTTGGCGAACGTATTAGTTCCACATTGCCAGAATTGGCCAGCCAACCAACAGCAACATGGCGATGTAAATGACCCCGAAGATGGCACCCAGACGCCAGTAATCTTTCGATTTCACATAGCCGCAGCCGTAAATAATAACTCCTGGGCCAGTTGCATATGGAGTCAGGCAGCCCATGATACCGATAGACAGAACCAGCAGGATACACAGTTGTTCCATCGGTACGCCCGGAATACCTTTACCGACGGCCAGAATCACCGGCAGCATGGTTGCGGTATGCGCAGACAGGCTGGCAAACAGGTAGTGCGCAAAGTAGAACACCAGAACCAGTACAATCACTGTCGCGTTTGGTGAGAAACCTTCCAGGTGCGTACTCATGGTGTTGGCAAACCAGTCGATAAAGCCAGAACGGGTCAGGCCATTAGCCATGACAACCAGTGTTGCCAGGTTAACCAGCGTGTTCCATGCGCTGTTATAGCGGGTAATGTCTTTCCACGGCACAACGTGCAGCGCCAGCATCAGCGAAACCGCCAGCAGGCCAACAGCAGTGGCGTTAATGACTTCACTACCAAATACCCATAAACCCAAACTAAGCAGAACAAGACCAATCAGCGTCCACTCTCTGCGAGTCAGGCGACCCATTGTTTTCAGTTCGTCACCCGCCCAGGTTGCCACTTCTTCACTATGAGTGACTTCCGGTTTGTACAGTACATAGGAAAGCCACGGCGCAATGATAAGTAAGATAACGCCAACTGGCAGGAAGCAGAGGAACCACTGCAACCAGCTAATCTGGATACCGGCAATTTTGCTGACAAACTCCAGACCCAGCACGTTCGGTGCAGCACCGGTGACAAACATGGAGGAACTCAGACTGGTACTGATGACCATCATCCACATTAAATAACCGCCAATACGACGTGCAGACGGATCGTTCGGGAATGATTTAAACAGTGGCGGCAGGTTTTTAATGACCGGGAAAACGGTCCCACCTGTACGTGCGGTGTTAGACGGTGTAAATGGTGCCAGCAGAATATCGATGATGACAATCGCATAACCCAACGTCAGCGTGCGTTTCCCCATGAATTTCACCAGGAAAAGGGCGATACGACGACCTAATCCGGAAACTTCATACCCTAATGCAAAGATAAATGCGCCAAATACCAACCAGACAGTGGTACTGGAAAAACCAGCCAGTCCCCATTTCAGCGCCTGTTTTTGGGCATTAAAAGCGGGGTTAGCTAATTCTTTGGCGTCAAAGAGCAGATAATTACTGCCAATAACGCAAATAGTTACTGCAATAAAACTGATTGCTGTTGCCGGAATTGGCTCGAGGATCATACCGACAATCATTGCCACAAACACGGCGAAGTAATGCCATGCCTGCGGCGGCATACCGTCGGGTACAGGGATAAGAAACATGACGCCCATCACCACCAGTGGGGCCAATAATTTCCATATCTTATCTTTTGCTAAAGACATACGGGTTCTCCGAAAATTAATATTTCCAAATTTATCAAGTGTTTAAATTTTTAAATCTGTGCTAAAAACCAGGTAAGAATCAGCAGGTCGGCGCTGCCGCCTGGGCTGAGATTTCGTTCGATACACTCCCTGTCGAACTGCCGGAGATAATCGAGATCGGCGGGGGTTCGGATGCCCCCTTTTTGCAATAGTGTTTGCGCCTGGCGTTGTAGCCAGCGCAGCCCCCCTTCGCCACCGCGTGATGCAACGTTGGTATCGCCGTTCATCGCCATCAGCAGCAGTAAGGTATCGAGCAATGCCAGTTCAGGATCTAACCCCTGATCCAGCAGAGTGAGGTAGTGCGGCAGGGCGTGGTTGATCACCAGCGGATAACCCGCTTCGGCTTCGCCGCGCGCGCCGGTTAGGCCAAGTTGTTGATACAACCGTTGACCTGCCGTCAGTTGTTGATTATTGGTACGTAGTTCGCGATCGGTCAGACCGCGGCAGAAACTTGCCGCCGTCGCACAAACGGTTTTGGGCGTTACCGGCTGGTTGAGCTGATGCAAACGACCAATCGCCGCACACAGTAGCCCTAAAGAAAAAATGCTGCCTTTATGGGTGTTTACGCCCGCAGTGGCGCGGAACATATCGCCTTCGCAGGCCATACCAATTGGGCGTAATCCGTTGAGTACCGCTTCCGGTGCCATTTCTGCGCTACAGGCACCAAATTCAATGAAACGCGGTAACCAGCCCTGAATTGCCAGTGCGCTACGGTGGAAATCTTCCAGCGCCATATCTTTGTGCGCACCGCAGTTAATGCGATCCACCAGGCCAGGTTTTGGTGACAGATTGACTTCAGTCAGCATGGCGCGCCAGCCCAGCAGGGCGTAGTCATCGATTAATGACGCAGCAAGCTTTGTGGTTTTAGTTGACGTTGCAGGCATCGACATCGTTCAGCAGCGCCTCCATGCGGTTGAGTAAATCGGTCAGTTGATGGGTTTTCCCACACGCGCAAACAGCCGCGCTTTGTTCGCACAACAGGCAGCGGCGAGGCGGTAGTGAATAATTGCGGCGGGAGAGAATTTCGCCTTCGGGCGTCAGCACATCGATATCCCACAAACGCCCGAGAGGATGACTATGCTCAAGCTCAATGGTCGCGAGCTTGAGGTCGCGAGCCGGGGCGGCAATGCTCAACATGCCCTCCGGCCCGCTGGCAGAAACCAGTGCAGCCTGCTCCTGAATTTGCCAGCCCTGTTTTGCGGCTAAGGCATGCAGGGCAGTTACGCCATGATTAAAAATACGGCGTGTGACCTCGCTGTCTTTAATCGGCCCAGGCGCAACCACGGTAAAGGAGACCAGTGGAACAGGATGGCGCTTGAGCCAGGCGTGTTGCCGTGCTTGCCTTTCATCCCGGCTGACGAGCAACTCGGGAATCGAAACCGCATGGTGGCTGGCGAGTTCAGGGAGCAGGTGCATGGCTTATTCCTTCACCTGATGTACAACATCAATCACCGAGCCATCGCGGTAACGCACGACGGCAACGACGCGGTCGGTGAATTCAATCGGCTGTGGTTCACCGGTCAGCAGACGCGCACGTTCACGCAGCCACTCAATGGAAACCACTTTAATTCCCGCTTCCTGCAGACGTTCTGCCAGTTCCGGACGTGCCGGGTTAACAGCGATACCGTGGTCGGTGACCAGAATATCGACGCTGGAGCCAGGGGTAATGCAGGTCAGCACGTTATCCACCAGAGTTGGAATACGACCGCGAACCAGTGGCGCGACGATGATGGAAAGCGCAGAGGCAATTGCGGTATCGCAGTGACCGCCGGAAGCACCGCGCAGTACGCCGTCAGAACCAGTCAGCACGTTAACGTTGAACTGGGTGTCAATTTCCAGCGCGCTCAGTACCACTACATCGAGACGATCAACTGATGCACCTTTAGAACCCCAGTTGGCATACTGGTTGGCGCTGATTTCGATGTGATTCGGGTTACGGGCCAGGGATTGTGCGGCGTGGCTGTCAAAGCTCTGTACGTCCAACAGTTTGCGGATCAGACCTTTTTCATGCAGATCAACCATCGTGGCGGTGATGCCGCCGAGGGCGAAATCGGCGCGAATGTCACGGCTACGCATTTTGTCTTCCAGGAAACGCGTTACCGCCAGTGATGCGCCGCCGGTGCCGGTTTGCATGGAGAAACCTTCTTTGAAGTAGCCGGAGTTGACAATCACGTCCGCGGCGCTGCGGGCAATCAGCAGTTCGCGCGGGTTCGTGGTCATACGGGTCGCGCCAGCGCCGATTTTCGCGGCATCACCAACACGATCAACTTTGACGATCAGATCAACCTGATCCTGTTCAATGCTTGCCGGGTTATGCGGATAAGGCAGCAGCTCTTCGGTGAGCATCACGACCTGTTTTGCATTGTCGGCATCGACCATCGCATAGCCGAGGGAGCCGCAGCAGGCTTTGCCAGTGTAGCCGTTGGCATTACCGAACTCATCACAGGATGGGACGCCGAGGAAGGCCACATCGATGTTCAGTTCACCGCTCTGCACCAAATGCACACGACCGCCGTGGGAGTGGATTTGCACTGGTTCAGCCAGCAGACCACGGGAGATTTCTTCTGCCAGTGGGCCGCGCAGACCGGAAGTATAAATACGGGTTACCACGCCCTGACGAATATGTTCTACCAGTGGCGCGTGGCAATCACTCAGGGAACTGGATGCCAGGGTCAGGTTTTTAAAGCCCATTTTCGCGATGACGTCCATCACCATGTTGACGGTCAGGTCACCACCGCGGAAAGCGTGGTGGAAAGAGACGGTCATGCCATCTTGCAAACCAGAACGACGAATCGCTTCTTCCAGGTTGGCGCACAGTTTGCGATCGCGCGCTTTTTCTGCCTGATAAGTTTGTTTCGGTGAGTTCTGGAAAGCGGCAAGATCGCATTCAGCGTGACGATTCCAGGCCGCTACCCGTTCTTGTCGTTGAGATTGTTCAATTTTATGCGTCATTTTGATTGCCTTATTCTTCGCGGATGCCGGAAAGTTCTGCGCGGGAGAGCACCAGACGGGCGCGATCGATAACCGGACCGTCAACCATCTTGCCGTTCAGAGAAACCACACCGAGGCCTTCGCGAGCAGCGGCTTCAGCGGCTTCTACGACGCGGCGTGCGTGATCCACTTCTTTCTGGGTTGGTGCGTAGAGGTTGTGCAGCAGATCAATCTGACGCGGGTTGATCAGCGATTTGCCATCAAAGCCCAGTTGCTTGATGTGGGCAGCTTCTTGCAGGAATCCGGCTTCGTTGTTGGCGTCGGAATAGACGGTGTCAAACGCCTGAATACCGGCAGAGCGCGCGGCCTGCAAAATGGAGCAGCGAGCAAACAACAGCTCAGTTCCTTCCGGGGAGCGTTCTGTACGCAGGTTGCGCACATAGTCCTCTGCGCCCAGCGCGATACCGATTAAGCGCTCGGAAGCGTGAGCGATTTCTACCGCGCGGGTAATGCCCAGCGGAGATTCAATCGCTGCCAGCAGACCGGTACTACCCGGTTCACGACCGCAGGCTTTTTCAATGCGCAGGATTTCTTTCTCGATATCCAGAACGTCCTGAGCGGTATCGGTTTTCGGCAGACGTACAACGTCTGCGCCGCCGCGAACGACAGCTTCCAGGTCGTTAACGCCCCATTCAGAATCCAGCGCGTTAACACGCACGATGGTTTCGATATCGCGATACAGTGGGTGTTGCAGCGCGTGGTAGACCATGCGGCGAGCGGTGTCTTTTTCGCGCAGTGCCACGGAGTCTTCGAGATCGAACATCAGGGCATCAGCCGGGTAGATGAAAGAGTTGCTGACCATCGCGGCATTAGCGCCGGGTACGAACAACATGCTGCGGCGGGTGCGGGTTTTACGTTGTTGCAACGAAGCGGAAATCATTGGCAATCCTCCCATGGCAGAGCCGGGATACCGCTGGCGCGCGCCAGCAGAGCTTCCAGTCGTGCACGTAAAATGCAGTCCAGTGCGCCTTTGTCATCGACATTTAGCTGTACGCCGCGCACGTTATAGCGGGCAAGAACGTCCAGAATGGTGCTACGAATTGCATCGCCAAACTGTTTCTCAACGCTGCTGTTGATTTGCAGGTCGATATCCTGCGTATCGAGTGGGGCGATGCGTATCATCACATCCCCAGACTCTAGGGTGCCTGCAACGGCGGGCTGGTTTATTTTCATTTTTCACCTGTTTTTTATGCGGGGGTCTTTTGACGAACTGCCGCGTCGTGGCGGGAGTGTTCAAGCAGATTCTGCAAGTAATGCAGCGTGGCTGCCGGGACCAGCGGCGCGATAGCCGTGAGATCGTTTTTCACCAGTAGTTGGCGCACCCGTGAAGCGGATATCGGCATCTCCTGGTAACGCAGTCGCTCAATTTCAACCAGTTCGATGGGCGGTGCTGAGATAGTCGGTGTTTCCAGCCAGTAGCGCATATCCTGGTTGTACTGGGCGGTCACGCGACAATACGGTTCAGTACCGACAAAGCGGTGGGTTACGCCAAGCGCAGGAGCGAGGTACTGACGGAAAATCTTCAGATCAATTTCGGTGTAACAATGGTTAATGACGCTCTGTTCTTTAATGAAGTAGCAAGGGAACGTGGCGCGGGAAATGATGTACTCGGAACCGCGATGCACTGTCAGGCGCGGAATATCAGCGGTGCCTTTCAACACCAAATCCAGCCGGTCTTCATAGGGAAAGCGCGAAGAATCTTCTTTGACTAAAAATAGATGCAGCCAGTCGCACTGTGCTGCGGCTTGTTGAATCAGATAACGGTGGCCGTTAGTAAAGGGATTGGCGTTCATCACTATGCAGCCAATCTTCTTCCCTTCATGACGAAATTTTTTCAGCGATTCAGCATAGCGTTTCAGCCGCGTGGCACTGTTTTCCATCAGTACCATCACGCCTGGTACGCTGGTCAGCGTGGAGAAACCGCACTGGCGGAACAGCGCTTCGTATTCGGTTTTGGTATAAATAAACAGATGTGTGCAGTGCCGTTCATAGGCGAGGTTTATTAGTTCGGTGGCTAATGTCAGCGCCAGTCCTTCACCGCGAACAGATTCACTGATAGCCACGCACTTAATAATATTTCCGGCAATTCCACCGCAAGCGATAAGTTTTTCATTGCGGGTTACGGTAATAAATACTTCGACTGTTGTGTCAACGCTCAAATCATTTTCATGTAGAAATTGCGCGATTTCCGCCATTTTTTTATTTTCTGAACGTTTTACCCGGGTGAAAATATCATTGCCGAACATAATAAGTCGTATCCTGAAGGTATGTGTTGTTATCAATTTGCAATGAATGTTGCAAGTTGGTAATCATTTATTTTCAGTTGGGAGAAAGGGCTGCGAGTGAGGTATATCTGTTTCTCCTTTTGCTATACATCCTAAGGAGTATTGCAGTGAGAAATTTTGATTTATTTCACATAGAGTTAGTGGTTTTTTATTTATTTAATGGTTTTAAGTTTTTTAATTAATGTAATTGCGAATTGGCGCGTGGTTTTAAGTTGTTTAATTGATTTAATGAATGAATTTTGCCACGATTATATTTTATTTTTATCTGTCAAGATTCAACATTTTAATTACATTCACCAAAAACAGGGTTTACCCCGCAAGGAAAACAATGTTGCAGTTTAATGAGAATAAACAGTTTGCTTTTTTCCAACGACTGGCATTTCCGCTGCGTATCTTCCTGCTGATTCTGGTGTTCTCAATATTTGTCATCGCAGCACTGGCGCAATATTTTACGGCCAGTTTCGAGGACTATTTAACGCTCCATGTGCGTGACATGGCAATGAATCAGGCAAAAATTATTGCCTCCAATGACAGCATCATCACGGCGGTTAAAACGCGTGACTACAAACGACTGGCGACCATTGCCAACAAATTACAAAGAGATACTGATTTCGATTATGTGGTGATTGGCGACCGCGACTCGATCCGCCTTTACCATCCTAATCCGGAGAAAATTGGTCATCCTATGCAATTCACCAAACCCGGCGCACTGGAGAAAGGAGAGAGTTACTTCATTACGGGTAAAGGGTCGATAGGTATGGCGATGCGCGCCAAAACACCGATCTTTGATGATGATGACAACGTCATCGGCGTGGTGTCGGTGGGTTATCTGGTCAGTAAAATCGATAGCTGGCGCGCCGAATTTTTATTACCGATGGCAGGCGTGTTTGTCGTGCTGTTGGGCATTCTGATGCTGTTGTCGTGGTTCTTAGCCGCGCATATTCGCCGCCAGATGATGGGGATGGAACCGAAGCAAATTGCGCGCGTGGTTCGTCAGCAAGAGGCGCTATTTAGTTCTGTTTATGAAGGACTGATTGCGGTGGATCCACACGGTTACATTACCGCCATCAACCGTAACGCAAGAAAGATGCTGGGGCTGAGTTCTCCCGGACGGCAGTGGCTGGGCAGACCCATTGCTGAAGTGGTCAGGCCCGCAGATTTCTTCATCGAGCAGATTGATGAAAAACGCCAGGATGTGGTGACAAATTTTAACGGCCTGAGCGTCATTGCTAATCGGGAAGCTATTCGTTCTGGTGATGATTTGCTGGGGGCAATAATCAGCTTTCGTAGTAAAGACGAAATTTCCACCCTTAATGCGCAACTGACGCAAATTAAACAATACGTCGAAAGCCTGCGCACATTGCGTCATGAACATCTCAATTGGATGTCTACGCTCAATGGTCTGTTGCAAATGAAAGAGTATGATCGCGTGCTGGCGATGGTTCAGGGAGAGTCTCAGGCCCAGCAACAGCTTATTGACAGCCTGCGCGAGGCATTTGTCGATCGCCAGGTGGCGGGGTTGCTGTTTGGTAAAGTGCAGCGCGCTCGTGAACTGGGGCTAAAAATGACAATCGTCCCCGGCAGCCAGCTTTCCCAACTGCCGCCAGGGCTGGACAGCACTGAGTTTGCGGCGATTGTGGGCAACTTACTCGACAATGCCTTCGAAGCCAGTCTGCGCAACGATAAAGGGAATAAGATCGTCGAATTATATCTGAGCGACGAAGGCGATGATGTGGTGATTGAAGTGGCCGATCAGGGTTGCGGCGTCCCAGAGTCTCTGCGCGACAAAATATTTGAGCAGGGCGTCAGTACGCGTGCTGATGAACCCGGTGAGCATGGCATTGGGTTGTATCTTATTGCCAGCTATGTAACGCGCTGCGGGGGAGTTATCACTCTCGAAGATAATGCTCCCTGCGGTACTTTATTTTCAATCTATATTCCGAAAGTGAAACCTAATGACAGCTCCATTAACTCTATTGATCGTTGAGGACGAGACGCCGCTGGCAGAGATGCATGCGGAATATATTCGTCACATCCCTGGATTCAGTCAGATATTGCTGGCGGGAAACCTGGCGCAGGCCCGAATGATGATCGAGCGTTTTAAGCCGGGGCTTATCTTGCTGGATAACTATCTCCCTGACGGTAGAGGTATTAATTTGCTGCATGAGCTGGTGCAGGCGCATTATCCCGGCGATGTGGTGTTTACTACTGCTGCCAGCGATATGGAAACGGTGTCTGAAGCAGTACGCTGCGGTGTGTTTGATTATCTGATCAAGCCAATTGCTTATGAGCGTCTGGGGCAGACATTGACCCGCTTTCGCCAGCGTAAACATATGCTGGAAAGTATTGATAGTGCCAGTCAAAAGCAAATTGATGAGATGTTTAATGCTTATGCTCGCGGGGAACCGAAGGACGATCTTCCGACCGGTATTGATGCGTTGACACTGAATGCAGTGCGGAAACTTTTCAAAGAGCCGGATGTGCAACATACGGCGGAGACGGTAGCACAGGCATTGACCATCAGCCGCACTACCGCCAGACGTTATCTCGAATATTGTGCCAGCCGCCATCTGGTTATTGCCGAGATTGTTCACGGCAAAGTCGGCAGACCGCAGCGTATTTACCACAGTGGGTGAAGAGAGTGCCGGAGGAAGCACGCCTCCGGCCAGAGAATTACTTACCAGTAACGGCGGCGGTTGTACCGGGGACCATCAACTCCGTGGCCACGATGACAATTACCAGCCCAACAAGCACCGGCACCGAGGTGCGTTTTACCACTTCAAAAGGTGAAATTTTCGCCATTCCGGCAACCGCAACCACCACGCCAGAGACTGGCGAAAGTGTACGACCCAGGTTTGATGCTTGTAGCATCGGAATTGTAAGGTATGCCGGGTTAATTCCGGAAGAGTGCGCCAGTTTCGGGATCATCTCAACGAATGCATAGAACGGCGCATTGCCGGAACCAGTAGTCACCGCCGCCAGCATCGTCAGGATAACCAGCACCAGCATGAGGATAATGCTCGCTGAACCGAATGAGGTAGCGATTGAGATCAGGCTCTGGATAAAGCCAATGGTGCTAAGGCCCTGGGCAAAAACACCGGCGGCAACTAATAGCATTACCACGTTAGCGAAGGCATCAGCCATGCCACGATAAGCCACTTCCAGGCCAGAAAAGACTTTTTGCGTATTAAAGCTGCGAATAAATTCCAGAATGGAGGCAATTAGCATACATATCACCAGAATGGTGATGATGTGCAATTGCGGCCCCCATTTGCCGTCAAAAAACAGCACGCCAATGATTGGGGTGAACGGCAGAATGGCGTAAAACGCAGGAGCGGTGGTCGTGATTTCGCTGACATCTAACATTTCATGGGAAATATGCTCTTTGTTGTCCAGATAGCGCTGCCAGAAAAAGTGGGCAATCGCCATGCCGATAATTGCAGCAATTGAGATTGGCAGTGTCGTTTTGAAGGCGAAGTCAATTAACGGCATTTCGGAAGCCTGCGCCGCCAGTACCACATCACCTGAAGTCGGCGCGAGAATAATCGCCGCAGGTGAGGCACAAATGGCAGCCGCCGCGCCGCGACTGATACCAACGTTCACCATGACCGGGAACAGCGTTGCCATCAGTAAAACGCCCAGGCCGGTTGCGGAGGAAACTGCCAGTGACATCAGACAGGCAACAAAATAGGCGGCAATCATCAGCAGGTAAGGGGAGTTAATGTACTGCAATGGTTTTGACGCCAGTTTGACGACCATATCGTTTGCGCCGATATGGGTCATGTAAGCGGCAAAGCCACACAGCATCATGATCATCATGCCGAGGTCGCCACCGCGACTCATCAGTAATATTTTAATGTATTCAACGATATCCGTGGCGCTGTAGCCCGTTGAAGTCTGGCTGGATGGTAAAACTTTGTGCCCCATAATGGCACTGATTATCAGTAATAACAGACCGCCTGCAAATAACACCCCGGTGGCGGAATACCCTTTAATGATGTAGCGAGCTACACCCACAATAACTACAACTCCAATAAGGAGCTCAATAACTGTCAGCATAATTTTTCCTGTTTCCAGACTCCAAGATAAATAATAACAAATTCCTAAAACTAGTGAAAAATATGCCGAACAAATGGGTGGTGAATGCTGATTAAAATCAAGAAAAGCGACCATTAATACATTGATGTTGTTGTTTTTTATACATGAATAACAAAATGAATTTTTATAGTTGGTAATTACCAGTGTGATAATGTGTATTAATTGATAAGTTAATGATGTGATTTTGTTAAATTGCGCGATAGTGGTTTCTTTACTTGTTTAAAAAATATGCGCTCATGTGTGCGCGCTGGTAGTGTTAGTGATATTTATTTGTTAGCTTGTCATTGCATCTGATTAAAAAGCAAGAGATTTTTTCTTTTGTTTATTGCTGTCTATGTCGGGGGAGATTTTTTTTGCTTAAGTTGTCATTTGGAAGGAAATATTGCTTAAGTCTCCAGAATAATTTGGCGATATTTATTTGTGTAAGCCTATAAAATATTAATAGTATTCTTTATGTAGGTGTTAATACGGTTATGTTCATTTTAGTCCAGCTATGCTGGAAGTGAATTTTTGATAAATATTTTATAGTCACTAATGGATATAAGTGAATGTATTACCGTAATTCCCTTTGTTTTTATTAAGTTAATCAGCGTGATGAAATTTCTGTCTGTACAGAACAATGGATTACGGCATTTAGAGAGAATGTCGCAGCAACCTGACGGCAGCCAGAACATATGATTTGTATATTCCTGCCATCACCAGGCATGCACGTTTCGCTTACGATAAAGAAAAAGCTGATCGCTATAACTAAAAACGTGGGGCGGCGGTTTCGGTTAGTCGCGTTGGGATGAGAAAGGCAACTGGCACGGTTTGTACGTGATGACATTTGAGGATTCGTGGAATAAATGGGAGCCTGTTGCTGGATAGGGCCGTGAAAGCCGCTGGCTATCTTTCAGATGACTTACATCCCTGGTATCTACAACAATGGCAATGTTTACTTTGCCTGGATGCGGTTTCAGTTTTAGACAAGTTGCGGTTTTATAAAAGCCTTAAAAAACATAATGTAAGGCAAGGAGCATCAAAAATAACGCGACTTTTATCACTTTTTAGCAAAGTTGCACTGGACAAAGCGTACCACAATTGGTGTACTGGTAACCGACACAGCATTTGTGTCTATTTTTCATGTAAAGGTAATTTTGATGTCTAAGATTAAAGGTAACGTTAAGTGGTTTAATGAGTCCAAAGGATTCGGTTTCATTACTCCGGAAGACGGCAGCAAAGACGTGTTTGTACACTTCTCTGCAATCCAGACTAATGGTTTTAAAACTCTTGCTGAAGGTCAGCGCGTAGAGTTCGAAATCACTAACGGTGCCAAAGGCCCTTCTGCTGCAAACGTAATCGCTCTGTAAGATACGTCAGCAAGAATTCAAAACCCGCTTAATCAGCGGGTTTTTTTTGCCTTTAATGTGCTGTTGACGCCGAAAAAAGCCAGAAAGCCAGCGCGGTCATGGCAAATGAACCTAACAGGTTAACGAAGACGTTCAGTAACGCCCAGCCAAAGCGTCCTTCTTGCAACAAAAACACCACTTCTGCTGAAAATGTAGAGAAAGTCGTCAGCCCGCCACAAAACCCGGTAGTGATTAGCACTTTCCACACGGGATCAATGTTCGTCATCCGGCTAAACCAGGCAAATCCCATTCCAATGATGAATGCCCCAATCAGGTTTGCTGCCAGCGTCCCCAACGGAATAGCCTGATGCAGCGGGTTAAACCGCATACTTAACAGCCATCTCGCCACGCTTCCCGTACCACCGCCAATAAAAACTGCTAAAAGGAGTTGTAACACTGCAAAATCCTGCTATTTGATTTGTATGAGTGATAAGTGTAACGCCGAATAATCGTCGTTGGCGAATTTTACGACTCTGACAGGAGGTAGTAATGCTGGTTGCCGCAGGACAGTTTGCTGTTACATCTGTATGGGAAAAGAACGCTGAAATTTGCGCCTCGTTGATGGCGCAGGCGGCGGAAAGCGATGTCTCTTTGTTTGTCCTGCCGGAAGCCCTGCTGGCACGAGACGATCATGATCCCGATCTGTCTGTTAAATCAGCACAGTTGCTGGAAGGTGAATTTCTCGGACGTTTACTGCGAGAAAGTAAACGTAACATGATGACGACGATTCTGACGATTCATGTTCCTTCAACGCCGGGGCGCGCGTGGAATATGCTGGTGGCCCTCCAGGCGGGAAAAATCATCGCACGTTATGCCAAACTGCATCTTTATGATGCGTTCTCCATTCAGGAATCGCGTCACGTGGATGCCGGGGATATGGTTGCTCCACTGCTGGACGTGGAGGGGATGAAAGTCGGTCTGATGACTTGCTATGATTTGCGTTTCCCGGAGCTGGCGTTGGCACAGGCTTTACAGGGAGCAGAAATCCTTGTACTTCCCGCTGCCTGGGTTCGCGGACCGCTGAAAGAGCATCACTGGTCAACCTTACTCACCGCTCGTGCTCTGGATACCACCTGTTATATGGTGGCGGCGGGGGAGTGTGGTAACAAAAACATCGGGCAAAGCCGTATCATTGATCCTTTTGGTGTCACTATTGCCGCAGCGGCTGAAATGCCTGCACTCATTATGGCGGAAGTGACGCCCGAACGTGTGCGTCAGGTGCGCGCGCAACTCCCCGTCTTAAACAACCGACGGTTTGCGCCGCCGCAATTATTATGATGTTTTTTTACTCGGTGCTTGATTCACCTTGTTACAGATTGCTATTGTGTGCGCGCGTCGAATGACCGTTAATATTCTCTGGTTTTTAAGGCGCGTTCTGCTGCCTGTTTTATGTCAAGAAGGTATCTATGGGTGAGATTAGTATTACCAAACTGCTGGTAGTTGCGGCACTGGTCGTTCTGCTGTTTGGGACTAAGAAGTTACGTACGCTGGGCGGAGACCTTGGAGCGGCCATTAAGGGATTCAAGAAAGCGATGAATGACGACGATGCTGCGGCGAAGAAAAGCGCAGATGTTGATCTTCAGGCTGAAAAGCTCTCTCATAAAGAGTGACGTGGCGAGCAGGACGCTCCCTCAATATCTTGTTCGATAAAAAAACCCGCTTCAGATAGCGGGTTTTTTATCAGACAGATGTAAGTAATTATTACAGAATTACTTAACTTCCATCCCTTTCGCCTGCAAGTCGGCGTGGTAAGAAGAGCGGACAAACGGACCGCATGCAGCATGGGTAAAGCCCATCGCCAGCGCTTCGGCTTTCATTTCGTCGAACTCATCCGGGCTAACGTAACGTTGAACCGGCAGGTGATGGCGGCTTGGCTGCAAATATTGCCCCAGCGTTAACATGGTCACGCCATGACGACGCAGATCGCGCATTACTTCAATAATTTCTTCATTGGTTTCACCCAGACCTACCATCAGACCAGATTTGGTCGGGATTTCCGGATGCGCTTCTTTAAAGCGTTCCAGCAGTTTCAGCGACCAGTTGTAATCTGCACCCGGGCGTACCTGACGGTAAATACGTGGTACGTTTTCCAGGTTATGGTTGAACACGTCTGGCGGTGTGGCGGTCAGAATATCCAGCGCGCGATCCATACGACCACGGAAATCCGGCACCAGAGTTTCAATTTTGATTTCCGGGCTTTTTTCCCGGATGGCAGTAATGCAATCTGCAAAATGCTGAGCACCGCCATCGCGCAGGTCATCGCGGTCAACGGAAGTGATAACCACATAGCGCAGTGCCATATCGGCAATGGTCTGCGCCAGTTTCACCGGCTCATTGGCATCCGGAGCTACCGGGCGACCGTGGGCAACGTCACAGAAAGGGCAACGGCGGGTACAAATAGCGCCGAGGATCATAAACGTTGCTGTACCGTGGTTGAAGCATTCCGCCAGGTTAGGGCAGGAGGCTTCCTCGCAGACAGAATGCAGGCCATTTTTGCGCATTGCGGCTTTGATGCCCTGGATACGTGTAGAGTCCGCTGGAAGCTTGATTTTCATCCATTCCGGCTTGCGCAGCAGGGCTTCGCGCTCTGTTGCCACGTTTTTAACCGGGATAAGGGCCATCTTATCGGCATCGCGGTATTTAACACCGCGTTCCATCACAATGGGTTTACTCATAGCGTGCGTGTTCCAGTTGCGAATTACGAAGGAAAGCGTTTCAATTCAATAGATTGTTGTAATTATCAACTATTTTTGAATTAACGACTGGCAGTATATCATTGAAACGAGCCTGAAAGCAGCCAAAGCGGTCGCGAAAATGTAAAATTGTTGTTGGATTGTGCCATTTTATCGTTCTACGCTGTGAACTGGCTGTAACAATACTTTTTTCAAAATGCGTTATCGGTAACATCAATCATTCACCGTGAAGTAGGGGGGGGCGGATGAATCGTTTGTAATGAACAGTAAAATCAATTTGCTCTTCATTTAATGTTGGAAAGGGCTATCTCTCCAGAGGCCAGCAACGGCTAAAGAGGACATAAACGTGGGCGGGAAAGCAATGACCCAGTGTAAGTTGGGCCATTTATGAGAGCCATTAAACAGGGATGTATTCTACGACAGGGTTGTTTAGCAGCATTAAAATATTTGCCAGCAAACGCGGTGCTACATTATCGGTTGTCGCATCAGGTTTCCATTGCGATATTTTAGCCATTTCCATTCCCGCATAGCCACAAGGGTTAATGCGTAAAAATGGAGAAAGATCCATATTGACGTTTAATGCCAGACCGTGAAATGAACAACCGCGACGAATACGTAAGCCGAGTGAGCAAATTTTCTTTTCCCCGACATAGACCCCAGGGGCATCAGCACGAGGATGCGCTTCAATATCCAGTTCAGCCAGGGTATTAACGACCGTTTGTTCGAGTAAGGTCACCAGCTCACGCACGCCCAGTTTGCGGCGTTTAAGATTGAACAGAACGTACATCACCTGCTGACCTGGGCCGTGATAAGTCACCTGACCGCCACGGTCGCTTTGGATCACCGGAATATCGCCCGGCATTAAGATATGTTCTGCTTTCCCCGCCTGCCCCTGAGTAAATACAGGGGGATGTTCTACCAACCAGATCTCATCCAGGGTGTTTTCATCGCGGGTATCGGTGAATTCATGCATAGCCTGTGAAATAGGCTCATAGGGCTGAAGGCCGAGCTGGCGGACAAGAATTTTATCCTGATACAAAACGGCATCTCCGTGGAGAATGAGTAAAAGAGGAGAAAAAGTATATCACAGCGGGGGGAGGGGAGTTACCCGACCAGGGCCGGGTAACGGAGAAACGAATTACAGTACCATGCGGACAATATCGATTTTGCCCAGCTCTTCATACAGAGTTTCAACCTGCTCGATATGAGTGGCGTTGATAGTGATAGATACCGAGTGGTAGTTGCCTTTGCTGCTTGGTTTTACCGTTGGGGTGTAGTCACCTGGCGCATGGCGCTGTACCACTTCAACCACCTGATCAACCAGCTCAGGTAACGCCTGCCCCATTACTTTGTAGGTAAACGGAGTAGGGAATTCAAGCAGTTCGTTAAGTTTGGTTTTCATGTCAGCTCCGGCGTAACGTAATTAAATAGCAACTCCCGCCAGAAGGCGGGAGTTTTTACTGATGTTTAGTATATGGGGGCGGAAATTACACTTTCAAGTGTTCAATTTTTAGCCAAACCAGTGATGGAACATTAATTTAATGTAATCAATGATTTTACCGAAGAAGTTACCTTCCGGAATTTCCTGTAACACTACCAGCGGACGCTGTTCAATGGTTTTGCCGTCAAGCTGGAAGTTAATTGTGCCGACCACCTGATTCTTCTGCAGCGGCGCATGCAGTTCGCTGTTGTTCAGCACGTAACTGGCTTTCAGATCTTTCATGCGGCCACGCGGAATAGTCAGGTAAACATCTTTATCGACACCTAACGAAGCGCGGTCAGTATTACCAAACCATACCGGTTCAGAGGCAAATTCTTTGCCGACTTTCAGCGGGTTAACGGTTTCGAAGAAACGGAATCCCCAGGTCAGCAGTTTTTTACTTTCGGCTTCACGGCCTTTGAAGGTGCGCCCGCCCATGACTGCGGAGATCAGACGCATCTGACCTTCTGTCGCGGAAGCGACAAGATTGTAACCTGCTTTGTCAGTGTGACCGGTTTTGATACCGTCAACATTCAGGCTGTTATCCCACAGCAGGCCGTTACGGTTGAGCTGACGAATACCGTTAAAGGTGAACTCTTTCTCTTTATAGATAGAGTATTCATTTGGCACATCACGAATCAACGCCTGTCCGATCAGCGCCATATCACGTGCGGAGCTGTACTGACCGTCAGCGTCCAGACCATGTACAGTCTGGAAGTGGGTATTTTTCAGACCCAGCGCGTTAACGTAGCTGTTCATCAGGCCAACAAAAGCATCCTGACTACCGGCGGCAAAGTCTGCCATCGCCACACAAGCATCGTTACCGGATTGCAGGTTGATACCGCGGATCAGCTGTGAAACCGGCACCTGCATACCAGGTTTGAGGAACATCAGTGAAGAACCTTTGAACACCGGGTTACCGGTAGCCCAGGCGTCGTTACCGATGGTCACTAAATCCGTTTCTTTAAATTTACCTGCTTTCATCGCCTGACCGATAACGTAGCTGGTCATCATTTTTGTCAGGCTGGCAGGGTCGCGGCGGACATCTGCATTTTGCTCAGCGAGCACTTTGCCAGAGTTATAGTCGATCAGGATGTAGGACTCCGCGTCGATCTGCGGTACACCCGGGATCATAGTTTTGATATTCAGGTCATCGGCATGTGCAGCAGAGATAAAGGCTGTGCAAAGAGCCGTGGTGAGCGCCAGGCGCTGCATGAAACGAGCGGAAAAAATGGTATTCATGGTCTGAACTACGACATCCGTGATGGAATTAAAAAAGTGCCCTACTATAGCAAATGCACTACCGCCAGGCATCTGACTTTCCGCGTGACTTTGTTAATGTCATTTACAGAAATTGACATTTCAGATGCCTGCTTTACGCTACTGCGCGGTGGTAATAAATGACTGTAATTGGGCTTCGGTTTGTAAACGTTGCTGCAAAGCACTGGCTTCGGCTTTGCTGGCAAATGGGCCAAGTTGAATACGCCAGACTGCGCCGTTTTGCGTCACACGCCCGGGTACTCCGAACTTCTGTCCTAACTGCTGCTGATACTGTTGCGCGCGCGCCTGATCGCTAACGGCGCCAACTTGCACCATAAAGTTACCGCTGGAGGCTGGCGACGCGGCTTGTGGTGTCACCATTGCTGACGTTGTAGCCGGTGCTGTGACCACGGGCTGTGGTGCAGGCGTCGGTTCACTGCCTTCCAGCACGCCAGGTGCCAGGGTGGTTGGCGCGCCGAGGAAGCCGCTGCTGGTTACCGGGGCTCCGGTTGGATCTTCGCTTTTCAGCGTCGAATTGCTGACGGGAAGAATATCGCCCTGCGGGCCAGATACTGAACTTGTTCCCGCTCCGCCGCTTAAATCAGGTGGTGCGGGCAGGGCGTAAGTTTGCTTGGCGACGGTGGTGCAGGCCATACCGGGACCAGACAGCGAACCATCTTGCGCCACAATAATGGGATCGATGCGAACTTTGGTGTTGTTCGACGTGTTAAGACGGTCGGCTGCTGCGCGAGAAAGCGAAATTACGCGATCATTGCCATAAGGACCACGATCGTTAATGCGCACCACAATCATCCGACCGTTAGCCAGGTTAGTGATTCGCGCATAGCTGGGGATCGGCAACGTCGGGTGCGCCGCTGTTAGCTGCATCGGATCGAATGCTTCACCTGAGGCCGTCAGATTACTGCCAGGTTCGGCATCATAAATAGCAGCCAGGCCCGCCTGACTAAAGCGAGAAGGATCCTGCACGATTTTGTAGCTTTTGCCATCGCGCTGGTAATCCTGATTCGCCGTCGCGTTCAGTGGTTCGAAACGCGGTTCTGCCCCGCCAATCTCAACTATTGGGCCGTTACATACCGCAGGCTGCGGCACACTTACCGTCTGTTGCTGACCATCATCGCTTGTACATGCCGCGAGCATTCCTGCCGCGATGCAGATCCCGAGCCACTGCTTACGCATTGCACACCTCTTACACGCTTTTCGACAACATTTTCCTGTGGGTGTGGATTGACATAACAATCCCAAACCCAGCCATCAGCACTATGAGCGCCGATCCTCCATAACTGACCAGTGGGAGCGGAACCCCTACAACCGGCAGAATACCGCTTACCATACCAATATTTACGAAGACATAAACGAATAATATCAGCATTAAACCGCCAGCCATGACGCGACCAAAGGTGGTTTGCGCTCTGGCGGCTATCCACAGTCCGCGCATGATCAACAGAATGTAGAGGGCGAGCAGAATCAAAATGCCTACTAACCCCAGTTCTTCCGCCAGTACCGCGAAGATAAAGTCGGTATGGCGTTCGGGCAGAAATTCAAGCTGTGACTGAGTGCCGTGCAGCCAGCCTTTGCCGCGTAATCCACCAGAGCCAATAGCAATTTTAGACTGAATAATGTGATAGCCCGCGCCGAGTGGGTCTGATTCCGGGTCAAGGAGCATCATTACGCGCTGGCGCTGGTAATCATGCATCAGGAAGAACCACAGAATTGGAATGAATGCTGCTACCAGCACCACCGCAACGCCAATCAAGCGCCAGCTAAGGCCAGAGAGGAAAAGCACAAACAACCCGGAAAGCGCAACGAGGATTGATGTCCCCAGGTCTGGCTGCGCTGCCACCAGCAGTGTTGGCATAAAAATCAGCACCAGCGCGATGGCGGTATTTTTTAACGATGGCGGACAAACGTCACGGTTGATAAAACGAGCTACCATCAACGGTACGGCTATTTTGGCGATTTCCGATGGCTGGAAACGGACGATACCGAGATCCAGCCAGCGTTGAGCGCCTTTGGATATGGCACCAAAGGCATCTACTGCCACCAGTAAAATAATACAGATGATATAGAGATAGGGTGCCCAGCCTTCATAGACGCGCGGAGGGATTTGCGCCATGACCACCATAATGACCAGACCCATTGCGATTTGGCCAATTTTACGCTCCATCATGCCGATATCCTGGCCGCTGGCGCTCCAGATTACCAGAGCACTGTAGACCAGCAATGCCAGTAAGATCAGCAGCATTGTGGGATCAAGATGGACTTTATCCCAGAATGTTTTTTTATTCGGATTATCCGTCATGATTAATGGTCCTCCGCTGCGGTAACCGCTGGATTTTCCGCAGGCAGATCGGTGTTGTTATCGCCAAGCATAATGTGGTCGAGGATCTGGCGCATTAGCGTACCGACCGCCGGGCCCGCGCCGCCGTTTTCCAGAATCATAGCGACAGCCACTTGCGGATTGTTATACGGTGCAAATGCGGTCATCAGTTTGTGGTCACGCAGACGTTCGGCAATTTTGTGCGCATTATAAGTTTCGTTCGCTTTCAGACCGAAGACCTGCGCCGTACCAGATTTCGCCGCAATTTTGTACGGTGCGCTGGCAAAGTATTTATGCGCCGTGCCATTAGGGCGGTTGGCAACCCCGAACATGCCATCTTTTGCCAGCTCCCAGTAACCTGAATGAATATCGCCAACTGGCGGTTCATGTGGCGGCACCCACGGCACTTGTTTGCCATCTTCGGCGGTGCTCATCAGCAAATGTGGAACCTTCACGATACCGTCGTTAATCAGGATCATCAGTGCTTTACTCATCTGGATAGGGGTTGCAGTCCAATAACCCTGACCGATACCGACCGGAATGGTGTCACCCTGATACCACGGTTTTTTAAAGCGTTTCTGTTTCCATTCGCGGGTAGGCATGTTACCGGAACGTTCTTCAGCAAGATCGATACCGGTGTAATGACCGTAACCGAATTTACCCATCCATTCGGAAAGGCGATCGATCCCCATATCGTAGGCAACCTGATAGAAGAAGGTATCCGCAGATTCTTCCAGCGATCTCGTGACATTCAGGCGGCCATGCCCCCATTTTTTCCAGTCACGGTAACGTTTTTCCGAACCCGGTAGTTGCCACCAGCCGGGGTCGAACAAGCTGGTATTGCGGGTAATGACGCCCGCGCTAAGCGCAGAAACAGCTACATACGGCTTAACAGTCGAGGCTGGCGGATAAACCCCCTGCGTGGCGCGGTTCACCAGCGGTGTGTTCGGGTCGTTCAGCAACGCGGAATAATCTTTGCTGGAGATGCCGTCAACAAACAGGTTCGGGTCATAGCTTGGCGTGGAAACCAGCGCCAGAACGCCACCTGTACGCGGATCGGTGACCACGACAGCCGCACGACTGCCTGCCAGCAGTGTCTCAATATACTGCTGGAGTTTGAGGTCAATCGTCAGGTAAATATCGTGCCCGGCTTGCGGTGGGACTTCTTTTAACTGGCGGATAACGCGACCACGGTTGTTAACTTCAACTTCTTCATAACCCGTCTGACCGTGCAGCACGTCTTCGTAATAACGCTCAATTCCCAACTTACCAATGTCATGCGTCGCGGCATAGTTGGCCAGTTTGCCGTCATTATTCAGGCGTTCGACATCTTTATCGTTGATTTTCGAGACGTAACCGATGACATGCGTCAGTGCTGAGCCGTAGGGATAGTAACGGCGTTTATAGCCTTTCACTTCCACCCCCGGAAAACGGTACTGATTGACGGCAAAGCGTGCAACTTGTACTTCGGTCAGATTAGTTTTCACCGGAATGGAGGTAAAACGGTGTGAACGTGCGCGCTCTTTTCTGAAGGCTGCAATATCGTCATCGGTCAGATCGACCACGTTGCGCAGGGCATCCAGCGTTTGCTGCACGTTATCGACTTTCTCTGGCATCATCTCTATCTGATAGATAGTGCGATTGAGTGCCAGAGGGATGCCGTTACGGTCGTATATAATGCCGCGGCTGGGGGCGATAGGCACCAGCTTGATGCGGTTTTCATTAGAACGGGTCTGATAATCGGTAAAACGAACAATTTGCAGATTATACAGGTTGGCGATAAGCACGCCGGTCAGCAGCAAAATCCCCAAAAAGGCGACCAGCGCCCGGCGCACAAACAGCGCGGACTCTGCCGTATAGTCGCGAAAAGAGTTCTGTAGTTTCATCCGCTGCGTTTTCTACTCAAAGCTTTCTTATCACTCACGATGATAAGGATGGTTGGTGGTGATGCTCCACGCCCGGTACAGACTTTCTGCGACCAGTACGCGAACCAGCGGATGGGGGAGTGTCAGCGCGGAAAGCGACCAGCTTTGTTCTGCTGCTGCTTTACAGGCAGGCGATAACCCTTCCGGCCCGCCAATAAGCAGGCTGACGTCGCGGCCATCGAGTTTCCAGCGTTCCAGTTCAGCGGCTAACTGCGGCGTGTCCCAGGGCTTGCCTGGAATATCGAGGGTGACAATGCGGTTTTTACCTGCGGCTGCCAGCATTTGCTCACCCTCTTTGTCGAGTATGCGCTTGATGTCCGCGTTCTTGCCGCGTTTTCCGGCCGGTATTTCAATCAGCTCAAAAGGCATATCTTTTGGAAAACGACGCAGGTACTCGGTAAAACCGGTTTGTACCCAGTCCGGCATTTTCGTTCCTACGGCGACAAGTTGCAGCTTCACACATTAACTCCAGAGTTTTTCCAGCTCATACAGGCGACGGCTCTCTTCCTGCATAACATGGACAATCACATCGCCCAGATCGACGACGATCCAGTCAGCGCTGTTTTCACCTTCAACGCCGAGCGGCAACAGACCCGCTGCACGGGACTCCTGCACCACATGGTCGGCAATAGACATGACATGACGGCTGGATGTACCCGTACAGATGATCATGCAGTCGGTGATGCTGGATTTGCCCTGAACGTCTAAGGCGATGATGTCCTGACCTTTGAGGTCATCAATTTTGTCGATAACAAAATCCTGGAGTGCTTTACCCTGCAAGTTTTCCCCCTGGGTGAATCAAAAAAGATAAAAATGGTCTGTCAGTATACCTGAACCAGAGGCGATTTCGGGACAATTGTCTCCGAATCGGCTTCGAAAGTGGGCTATCATCCCACCCCGCGCCGTAGATTGCATCGCCATTTTTGTAAAACAATTTCTACAAAGTCGTGTTTAGCGGAAAAAGTCTGGCTGCGGAGAATATCAGCCTGCCCGGGGCTGTCAATGGTCGTTGCGGCTTACCCGTAAAAAAACAGAAAAGTCATGCGCTCTCGAACCCGATGGCACGGCTATTGAGGACACGCAAGGTTACAAATGTTTCGTTGATATCAATGGCGCTCCAGCATCCCTGGTCGATGCGAAAATGCCACATTGCCCCGGCGGGCATGCCAATTAAACGGGCAATTAACAGGCTCAACACGCCCTGATGGCTGACGACTAATATATTTTTATATTGCTGATATTCCTTAAGCCCGGCGATAAAGCGCTCTACGCGTTGCGAAAACGCCTGAAACCCTTCACCGTTAGTCGGGATGGTATGCTGCCAGTCATCGCACCACGCGCTGTAATTTTCAGCATCTTCTTGCATCAAATCGCGATGGTGCCGCATCTCCCAGTCACCAAAAAACATTTCGTTGAGTTCAGGGACGGTGTGTAGGGAGAGCTGACGATCGCTGAGAACCAGCCGCGCGGTATGCTGCGCACGTTCCAGTTCACTGCATAAAACTATATCGAAGGGAACATCACGCAGCAGGGTATGCAGGCTTTGCGCTTGCTCGACACCGCGCGCGGTCAGTGGCGTTGGCGCATGACCACTATATAAACCATCGACATTCGCTTGCGTTTCTCCATGACGAATTAACCATAGTCGCATCATTCCCTCCGTGATGACAGGTATCAGCGATACAAGCCTTGTTGGTTAATGTAGGTCAATACTGATTCCGGCAACAAATCCTCACACGATTCACCGTTTTGCAAACGTTCGCGGATAATGGTCGCAGAAATGTTAAACCACGGCGTTTCAGCAAGATAAATTTTACCGGCAGACTGAAGATGCAGATCTTCCGGGTTATGCGTCAAATGATCTTCCAACCACTGTTGATACTGTGGTTGCGCCATTTCAAGCGGATAACCGGGACGCCGACAGACAATCAAGTGTGCATTGTCGAGAATAGTTTCGTATTCGTACCAGGTCGGAAAGGTCAGCAATGAATCCTGACCGATAATAAACGCCAGCGGCACATCTGGTCCTTGCTCTTGCCGCCACTCTTTTAGTGTTTGTGCAGTGTAAGAGGGGGCATTGCGCTTTAACTCGCGTTCATCCAGGGTAAACAGAGGCTTGTCGGCAATCGCCAGTTCAAGCATGTGTTTTCGCTGTGCGCTGTTCGCTTCCGGCTGCGGACGATGCGGAGGAACATTGTTAGGGATGATAGTAACCCGCGTCAGACCAATCAAATTCGCCAGTGTTTCCACGGGTTTAAGATGACCATAGTGCACCGGATCAAAGGTGCCGCCAAACAGAGCCTGTAAAGATTTCATATCAACCATCGATAAATACGTCCGCCAGTGGTTTATGGCTTAACAGAAGAGATAACCCCTCCAGCTCTGCCCACACCGACTGACCGTAATCTTGTTTGAGGGTGAGTTCCGTTCGTGCCAGAAGTTGCACGGCCTGACGTAACTGCGGCTGGCTTAGGCGATTTAACGCCTCACCCATCATGCCCCGGCGGTTCTGCCAAACGCGATGCTTATCAAACAACACGCGTAATGGCGTATGGGCAGACTGGCGTTTCAGGTTAACCAGTAACAACAGTTCACGTTGTAACGTGCGCAACAAAATAACCGGCTCGCTGCCTTCCAGACGCAGTTGCTGAAGAATATGCAACGCGCGCTTGCTTTTGCCCATTAACAAAGCATCAACCCAATGAAAAGGGGTGAAATGCGCGGCATCATTCACCGCTTGCTCAACGCGTGGCAGCGTCAGTTTGCCGTCAGGCCAGAGTAACGACAATCGCTCCAGTGCCTGTGCCAGCGCCAACAGGTTACCTTCATAACAATAGCAGAGTACCTGATTTGCGGCGTCATCCAGTTCCAGGTTGAGCTGTTTGGCTCGCGTGGCAACCCAGCGAGGGAGCTGAGCCTGTTCCGGCGTCTGACAGGTTACCTGCACACATCGATTGGCAAGTGCGGTAAACCAGGCGGCATTTTCCTGCGCTTTACTTAACTTATTGCCGCGTATGATCAACAGCAGATCGTCATGCAGAAGTCCGGTGAGCGTGAATAGTTGTTCATTGATCGCTGCATTTGGCCCATTTTCTGGTAATAACAGCAACAGCGTTTGTCGACTGGCGAACAGGCTCATGGCCTGGCATAACGAAAAAATCGCATTCCAGTCCGTGTTGGGATCAATGGAGAAAGTGTGGTGTTCTTCGAATCCTTGTGCTGCGGCCACCTGACGAACAGCGTCCTGGCTTTCCTGCAACAACAGGGGATCGTTACCAAGTAAAAGATACGCCGCGCGCAGCCCTTCATTGAGCTGCGCGCGGAGTTGTTCTGGGTACAACCGAATCATCAGTTACCCAGTGTGGTGGAGACGCGTGCAGGCGTTGCTGTAGTATCCGTTGTTGTCGACGTATCTTCGTCGGAACGGATATCCGCAGCGCGAATGCTTGGCAGCTTACGAATAAGCTGTTCGGCGGCACGGTCGTACATCTCTTGAATGATCATGCTCTGCTCATTATCTTTCGCTAACGCCATTTGCGGGTTATCGAAGAACGAACGGAAGACTTTGGCGCTAATCGGGTAGATGTCACGGCCAGGGATCAATACGGTCGCATTCACCGTCATGATCATCTGATACTCTGCTGTTTGACCGTTACGGAATACAGAGGCGGTATCTTTCGCGATGCTCACTTTGCCCAGACGCAGAGATGGGACATCCTTGCGTGTAGTTTCTTTATCAAGTAGCTCAACACCGTTCAGACGCAACTGATTACGCACCGCACGGCTTAACGGCCCGTTCGGGTCGCCAGAGTCCAGGATCATGACTTTCATGGTGGAAGGAATCTGCGTGGTGTTACGCAGATGCCAGCCACACCCGGCGGTGATTAACACCGCCAGAGATAACAACAATGTTGCCAGATATCGCACGCTTCCTCCCGCGCTTAGCCAACGACCAGATTGAGGAGTTTACCCGGTACGTAAATCACTTTACGTACGGTAACGCCATCAAGATATTTTGCCACCAGATGTTCCTGGCCAGCACGTTCGCGAACCTGCTCTTCCGTTGCATCCACCGGAACGGTGATTTTGGCACGGACTTTACCGTTAACCTGCACAACCACCAGCGTGGAATCTTCCACCATCGCTTTTTCGTCAGCAACCGGCCACGGCGCGTTGTCGATATCGCCTTCGCCTTTCAGCTCCTGCCACAAGGTGAAGCAGATGTGCGGCGTGAACGGGTTAAGCATACGCACAACGGCCAGCAGAGCTTCCTGCATCAGCGCGCGATCCTGCTCGCTATCGGTCGGCGCTTTCGCCAGCTTGTTCATCAGCTCCATAATCGCCGCAATTGCGGTGTTGAAGGTCTGACGACGGCCGATATCATCGGTTACTTTAGCGATAGTTTTATGAACATCGCGACGCAGAGCTTTCTGATCTTCAGTCAGTGCATCGACGTTCAGTGCCGCAACATCACCTTTTGCAGTGTGCTCGTAAACCAGTTTCCAGACACGTTTCAGGAAGCGGTTAGCCCCTTCAACGCCGGACTCCTGCCATTCGAGCGTCATATCTGCCGGAGATGCGAACATCATAAACAGACGAACGGTGTCCGCACCATAACGTTCAACCATTACCTGCGGGTCGATACCGTTATTCTTCGATTTGGACATTTTGCTCATGCCGGTATACACCAGCTCATGACCTGCCGCGTCTTTCGCTTTCACGATACGGCCTTTCTCGTCACGCTCAACGATGGCATCAACCGGAGAAACCCAGTTACGCTCGCCGTTTTCGCCAACGTAGTAGAAAGCATCTGCCAGCACCATGCCCTGACACAACAACTGTTTCGCTGGTTCGTCAGAGTTCACCATACCTGCATCACGCATCAGTTTATGGAAGAAGCGGAAGTAGAGCAGGTGCATGATGGCGTGTTCGATACCACCAATGTAGATATCTACCGGCAGCCAGTAGTTAGCTGCTTTGGAATCCAGCATACCTTCTTTGTACTCCGGGCAAGTGTAGCGCGCATAGTACCAGGAGGACTCCATAAAGGTGTCGAAGGTGTCGGTTTCACGCAGTGCTGGCATACCGTTAACAGTGGTTTTTGCCCACTCAGGATCTGCTTTGATTGGGCTGGTAATGCCGTCCATTACCACATCTTCCGGTAGGATCACCGGCAGTTGGTCATCCGGAGTTGGCATTACAGTACCGTCTTCCAGCGTAACCATTGGGATTGGCGCACCCCAGTAACGTTGACGGGAAACACCCCAGTCACGCAGGCGATAGTTAACTTTACGCTCGCCAACGCCCATTGCCGTCAGTTTGTCGGCAATGGCGTTAAAGGCCGCTTCATGGTCAAGACCGTTGAACTCGCCAGAGTTGAACAGCACGCCTTTTTCCGTCAGCGCCTGCTGGGAGAGATCCGGTTCAGAACCGTCAGCCGCCAGGATAACCGGCTTGATGTTCAGACCATATTTAGAGGCAAATTCGTAATCGCGCTGGTCGTGACCCGGAACGGCCATGACTGCGCCAGTGCCGTACTCCATCAATACGAAGTTTGCCGCCCAAACCGGAATTTCTTCGCCAGTTAATGGATGAACAGCTTTAAAGCCGGTATCGACGCCTTTTTTCTCCATCGTCGCCATTTCAGCTTCGGCAACTTTGGTGTTACGGCATTCATCAATAAAGGCCGCCAGTTCAGGATTATTTTCCGCTGCCTTCTGTGCCAGCGGGTGACCTGCCGCTACCGCCAGGTAGGTACAACCCATAAAGGTGTCAGGGCGGGTAGTGTAAACGGTCAGTGTGTTGTCATAGTCGTTAACGTTGAAGGTGATTTCCACGCCTTCGGAACGACCGATCCAGTTACGCTGCATGGTTTTAACAGTGTCTGGCCAGTGATCCAGTTTATCCAGATCGTTAAGCAGCTCGTCAGCGTAAGCGGTGATTTTGATAAACCACTGCGGGATCTCTTTACGTTCAACTTTGGTATCACAACGCCAGCAGCAGCCGTCGATAACCTGCTCGTTCGCCAGTACGGTCTGGTCGTTCGGGCACCAGTTGACCGCAGAAGTCTTCTTATATACCAGGCCTTTTTTATACAGCTCGGTGAAGAATTTCTGTTCCCAACGGTAGTATTCTGGCGTACAGGTCGCCAGCTCGCGGCTCCAGTCATAACCAAAGCCCAGCATTTTGAGCTGGTTTTTCATGTACGCGATGTTGTCATACGTCCACGGTGCTGGCGCGGTGTTGTTTTTCACCGCTGCGCCTTCCGCAGGCAGACCAAACGCATCCCAGCCGATCGGCTGAAGAACGTTTTTGCCCAGCATACGCTGGTAGCGGGCGATCACGTCACCAATGGTGTAGTTACGAACGTGGCCCATGTGTAGTCGACCAGAAGGATAGGGAAGCATAGACAGGCAGTAATACTTCTCTTTGCTCTCGTCTTCGGTTACTTCAAATGTGCGCTTCTCATCCCAGTGAAGCTGTACTTTGGATTCTATCTCTTCCGGGCGGTATTGCTCTTGCATGGCAGCCAGTGGTCCTGTTTTCAATACGGCTACAAATGTAGCGTTGAGGTGGTTTTTCAGATCCGCATAGCATAGCCCAAACGTCCGCGTCAAAACAGCCTTTCGCGCACTCGACGTTGAAATGATGCCCGGATTATTCATACATTAATTTACAGAGTTTGTGGGCGTATTAGCAAAGTAAGGAACAAAGAACGTCTATTATTATAGTCAGTTAACGACCCGGGAGATGAAACGATGAACAAGGTTGCTCAATATTACCGTGAACTGGTCGCGTCACTGAGCGAACGCCTGCGCAATGGCGAGCGTGATATCGACGCGCTGGTAGAACAGGCGCGCGAGCGCGTAATAAAAACAGGGGAGTTAACGCGAACCGAGGTCGATGAACTGACACGCGCCGTCAGACGTGACCTGGAAGAGTTCGCTATGAGCTATGAAGAGAGTCTGAAAGAAGAATCTGACAGTGTTTTTATGCGGGTGATTAAAGAAAGCTTGTGGCAGGAGCTGGCGGATATCACCGATAAAACGCAGCTTGAGTGGCGCGAAGTTTTCCAGGATCTCAACCATCACGGGGTTTACCACAGCGGAGAAGTGGTAGGGCTGGGGAATCTGGTCTGCGAGAAATGTCATTTTCATCTCCCAATCTACACGCCGGAAGTGCTGACGCTATGCCCGAAATGCGGTCACGACCAGTTCCAGAGACGCCCGTTCGAGCCGTAATAGTCTGATTTCGCACAGTAATAAAGATAATTTGGGTCGAATGAAAATCGTCCGACCCTTATCTGTTTTTATCTCTACAGTAAATTTTCAATCTCACGGATTTCTTTACTGACATCTCTTGTAGCGGATGACTGAACTTTACGGTACAAGTTGAGAGCCTGTCGGAGATCGACAGCCTTTACCAGTCAACCGCTTCTTCATATTTAGGGGGCTGTATCGTCGAGAATGCGCCCCGGCAAATTGGCTGCTAATGCATGTTCTTAATACACTGAAATTGCAGAACATGAAATTTTGCTGGCATTTCGCGCATTATTATCCTCGGATGAGGAACGATTTAAGCAGTCCACCTGGCAGCGATTCATTCATCAATTAAATCATTGCTCAATGGAATAGATTGATAAGTTACGCTGGTTGCTGTGCAGGATAACCATGAATGCTGCCTATTTATCTTTTGAGTATGTCGTGTTATTAGCAGAAAGAGTGCGGTGGTTGCAGGAGGAAAATGCCGGGATAATAGACGAAAAAGAACTGGAATCCTTTTTATATGCCATTGCCAGGGGGAATGTTTTTAACTTCCAGACCATCCTGTATTTACCCGTTGCATTCTCCATTTAGTTGGCTGATAAAAATCTTAATGTGCGGGAAGCTCTGCAAGTAATTCTTCCGCATTTTTATAATGTTGTTCCGCTGCCAGTTTCAACCATTTGCGGGCTTCATAATTATTGACGTTTATGCCTGTGCCGTTTCTGTAGATCAAACCCAATGTGTATTGTGCATGAACATACCCTTGTTTAGCGGCTTCTTTATACCAGAGAATTGCTTTACGGGTATCGGGTTTGACTCCCAGCCCTTTCAGGTAGATCCACCCTAGTTTGCTCTGCGCGCGCGGATTTTCCTGTTCCGCCGATTGCTCATACCAGTACCTCGCCATTGCATAATCCAGCGGTTTACCATTACTACCATGAAGATAAAATTCGCCAAGGCGATATTGCGATGTTGAGTGACCATGAATGGCGGAAAGTTCCGTTGCTGCCGTGGTAAACGGAAGGCTGCCCGGTGCGCTTAAATAATCAAAGACATAATTCGCCATAGCTTTATCGCGCAAGGTCGTTTTCTTAGGTTGGCTAATACAAGTGATTGCCGCAACTATAAATATTGTGAATATAAAATATATTTTTTTGTTCATTTATCAATGCTTCGATTTTCTTTTTATTTTGAAAGCGTCAAGTTTATACTCATCATTAATAAAAAAGTAGTCAGTTAATGTACTTAAAGGATTGTTAATAAATGGATAAGGATGAACAACACCTTCTATTTGCGCTTTCTACGCCAATTGAAATTCTTAATCAGGGATGCAAGCCTGCACACGACTCGCCAAAAATGTATACCGGAATAAAAGAATTTGATCTCTCATCATCCTGGGGAATAAATAATCGTGATGATTTAATTCAGACTATTTACCAAATGACTGATGATGGCCACGCGAATAATTTAGCTGATTTATATCTGGCATGGCATCGCTCTTCCCCTGATGAGTGGAAAGCATTAATTGCTGGTGGCTCCGAACGCGGGTTGATTTATACCCAATTCGTTGCCCAAACCGCTATGTGCTGTGGGGAAGGGGGAATCAAAGCCTGGGATTATGTTCGGATGGGGTTTTTGTCGCGCGTCGGTGTACTCAATAATTGGCTGACAGAAGACGAAAGTTTATGGCTGCAATCGCGCGTTTATGTTCGGGCACACTATTACTATCACAGTTGGATGCACTATTTTTCCGCCTATTCGTTAGGGCGTCTCTACTGGCAATCCTCCCAGTGTGAAGACAACGCTTCGCTACACGAGGCGCTAACCCTGTACAAATACGATAGTGCCGGAAGCCGAATGTTTGAAGAATTGGTGGCAGGAAGCGATCGTTTCTATGCCACGCTTCCCTGGCGGCCATTAACTGTTCAGCCTGAATGCCCGGCAACGCTTAAGGATGTGAGCGACCTATGAAAACATGTTGGCAAATTCTCGAAATCGAAAGCACAACGCAAATTGATATTATCCGTCAGGCTTATCTTGCTCGCTTACCGTTGTGTCATCCCGAAACCGATCCGCAAGGGTTTAAAGCATTACGTCAGGCCTATGAAGAGGCGCTGCGACTGGCGGTAAATCCTGTAGAAGAATCAGTTGATGAAAAGAGCAACACCGCAGTTGAACATGAAGCACTGAGCGCATTCAGGGCATTACTGAATTCAGAAAGTGAACGTTTTCAGCCCTCCGCCTGGCAGAAATTTATTCAACAATTAAATAACTACAATATGGAAGAGGTGGATCAATTACGCTGGTCGCTGTGCGCAATCGCCATAGAAGCGCGATACCTTTCATTAAATTGCGCTTCTTTGCTGGCCGGGCGTTTGAACTGGCATTCATTTAGTGACAGCGAAGGAATGGATGAAGAAGAGCGGGAGGCTTTTCTTGAGGCTATTCAGGCTGGGGATTGTTTCGATTTTCTTAGCCTTCTGGAATACCCCGTCGCGTTACAAAACCAGACTATTGAGTATTACTTCGCGCTGGAACGCTGCTGTCGTTACCATCCTGACTATGTTACTGCGTTTTTAGCGATGGAAGGTCCGTGGTTCATTCCTGATGATGCGAAGTTACATCGCAAACTGTTGCGCTGGTACAGCTCGGTGCAAACAGGTATGGCGGAACTCATTCCTGTAGCCCAACAGTGGCAAGCGGAAGAACCAGAAAGCGAAGATGCCCGTTATTACCAGTGTGCACAACGGTTGTACTGCGGCGAGGGGGAAAGCCTGCTTGCCGATCTCTGTGCATACTGGGAGAGTCATTCATCGACGCAAGCGGATAATTTGTTGTTGCAGTGGAGTGCGCAACATTGCCCGGATTATTTCGCGCTGTTAGTGATGGTTATCGAAGCGCAGAGCATGGTTGATGCACAAGGTAAGCCGCTGAAATATGTTCCAGGCGAGAGCGCCCGAACACGGCTTTTGTGGGCGCAAATATTACATAGCGGTAAATTATCGTCTTTAGGGCAATCATTTATTGAATCGCTGTTTTATAAGCGCAAAGCATGGGCGTGGTGGAAATCAAAAGTCGGTAGCGAGACAGAGCAAGATTCACCGTTACTGAATCTGTATCAGGTAGCGGAACAGGTTGTGCTGGAAGCGTTTCCGAAACAAGAGAAGCTGGCCCGCCTGAAGGCGCGGCTGGAATGCGGAGAAGCGCATCCGTTAGAAGCGATTATCACTCGTATGCTGTTGACGAAAGTGAAGCTGGAGCCGGTGGATGAAGATGTCGATGAGCCAATACCTGAAAAACATGAAGAGAAGAATGATGAGATTGAAAAACCACAGAGTATTATCAGCATTATCAAAATCAGCTTAATGGTGCTGGTGATAGGTTATGCACTCGGCAAAATTGCGATGTTGTTCAGTTAGATGTGAGGCTAACGCATCCTATCCTTCAATGTCGGATGCGATGCTAACGCATCTTATTCGACCTACGGGTAGGCCGGATAAGGCGTTTACGCCGCATCCGGCAGCCGTGCTTAAGGGATCTCAATGGCCAGATAATCGCTCGCCCGCCGACGAACTTCATCGACGCGCGCTATGTCGTTTGACTGCAATGCCGCATCAAAATCGGCAATCACCCGGCCAATCTCTTCTCTTTCATCGCCCAGCGCTCGTGCCCATAACTCTTCCAGTTTGGCTTTAAAAGTTCGGTTAATAAGCATATCGCGCGGATAAATTTTTAATGCCGATAACCGCGCCCGACTCTCTTCTATTTGCTGCGCATTTAACGTCACCGGGCTGTGATTAATCACTCTGGACTTAACGTTACCATCTTCCAGAAGCACGTCAACTTCAAGCAATCCGTTGATATCATAGCTAAAACGAATATCGATAGACTGGTAAGCGCCGGTTTTTTTCAGCGGCACATCGAAGGACTCCACCAGAATATTGTTCTTAACTTTGTGGTTTTCCCCCTGGTAGACATTAACCGTAATTGAATCCTGCTCCGGGTGCATGGTCGAGTAAGTTTCTACACGCGATACAGGTACAGTCGTGTTTCGTTCAATAATCGGTGAGAAAATGCCGGAAACCCCCTGACGGTTTACTTCTACGCCCAAAGAGTAAGGGCAGATATCGGTGAGGATCACTTCTTCAATATCTTCACTGCGTAAGCGGCAGGCGGCCTGGATTGCTGCGCCCAATGCGACAATGGTGCTCGGATCGTAGCTTTGATACGGCAACTTGCCAAACAGACGTACCGCAATTCGCTGTACTAATGGCATTTGCGAAGCGCCACCAACCAGCACCAGACTGTCGATTTGACTCGGTTTCAAACGTGCATCGCGCAATGCCTGTTCGATAGGCACACGCAAGCGGTTGAGTAGCGGTAACCACAAATTTTCCAGTTCGTTCTCGTAAAATTCGCATTCCCGCGTTTCTTCCTGGTACTGCCAGTGAATGTGCAGCGGTAATTGATTGCCACATTTTGCCGCTTCTACACAGACATACAGCGCCGCCAGTTCACTTTCGTTGAGCGTGTTTTTAGCCACTGCGGCGCGTTTTAACACTTCATCCACCAGCATATGAGTAAAATCTTCGCCACCAAGGAAGTTGTCGCCAGCGGAGGCGTGAACTTCAATCACCGGCGTGGCGTATTCGAGCACCGTGACGTCAAACGTGCCGCCTCCGAGATCAAAAACCAGCGAGCGGGTGTTTTGTTGCGTATGCAGGCCATACGCCATCGCGGCTGCTGTGGGTTCATTAATTAAGCGTACTGCATTTAACCCGGCTAACTCCGCTGCTAAACGGGTATGCTTGCGTTGTTCATCGCTGAAATAAGCCGGAACGGAGATCACCACATCTTTAATCGGACGTTGCAGAAATTCTTCGGCATCTTCTTTTAATGAGCGTAATACCAAAGAGGATAGTTCTGGCGCGTTAAATGTGTCGCTGCCTAACCGCCAGTTGGTATTACTGCCCATTGCGCGTTTAAATAACGCTGCGGTTTTATCCGGATGCGAAGTGCGCCGTGATACAGCCGGTTTTCCGACCAGAATATGATTATTTTCATCCATGCTAATTATGGATGGTGTTAAATATTCACCGAATTTATTTGGAATTAATTGTGCGGCACCGCCTTTCCAGACGGCAATTAAACTATTGGTAGTACCGAGATCGATACCAATGGCGAGTTCTGCATTATCCATTGCATTTATATCTTGAAGGAAAAAGAGAGAGTCAGAGTAAGATCACCCCATTTTCACGTGGTGATCTTAATCAATGACGTGTATTAAGCGTAAAATTTCAGACGATCGGCCAGTAAATCAACAAAGCCCTGACGATCCACATCGACCATTATGGTGGTATTTGGTTTATTACCAGTGAGATAGTAATAATCAACAACCGTCATACCCTGAGTATATTTCCCTTGTGTTTCGACACCAACCCAGCGTTCAACGGTGGTAAACAGTTCAGGTTTTAGCAGCCAGGCGATGGTGCATGGATCATGCAACGGTGCGCCGACAAAGCCCCATTTTTCGTCTTTGTGATATTCGAGGAAGAAATCCAGCAGTTCGGCAACGATGGTTGAAACAGGGTTACCAATAGCGCGGAAACGCTCGGTATCCTCAACGTGAATTTGCGCTTTGTGGGTGACATCCAGACCAGCCATCACCACCGGAATCCCTGACTGGAAGACAATTTCCGCCGCTTCCGGGTCAACGTAAATATTAAATTCTGCCGCTGGCGTCCAGTTACCGAGTCCCATCGCGCCGCCCATAATCACAATTTGAGCGATTTTGTTATGCAGCTCCGGGTGGCTGTTGAGCAACAACGCAACGTTAGTTTGTGGTCCGGTGGAAACTATCGTGACGGGTTCAGCACTTTCGCGCAGCGTTTTCGCCATCAGCTCCACCGCCGTGCAATTTTGCGGCGCAAACGCCGGTTCCGGCAATGCCGGGCCGTCCAGGCCGCTTTCGCCGTGCACATTGTCCGCGATAATCAAGTCACGCATTAACGGTTTTACTGCGCCACCAGCCACCGGAATATCGGTGCGATTAAGTAGGGTCAGCATACGCAGAACATTACGTAATGTTTTATCGGGCGTCTGGTTTCCGGCGGAGGATGTGATGGCTTTGACATCAAGCTCTGGTGAGGCGAGGGCGAGAACTATTGCGATAGCGTCATCATGACCTGGGTCGCAATCTAACAGAATTGGCAGTGCCATTGTTGCTCCTTGTTGTGTGCTTCTTTGCGACAAGGGTAACGCCGGGATGTAACAGATACGAGAGGCGAAACGATAAAGCGTGAGATGGCGCGCACTTGAGTATGCGCGCCTGACTTATTAGTGCAGTATTTTCGCGAGGAAGTCTTTTGCGCGGTCTGATTTCGGATCATCAAAGAACGCGTCTTTTGGCGAGTCTTCGACAATTTTACCTTCATCCATAAAGATCACCCGATTTGCTACTTTACGGGCAAAGCCCATTTCGTGGGTGACCACCATCATAGTCATTCCTTCATTCGCCAGCTCCACCATCACATCCAGCACTTCGTTGATCATCTCCGGATCCAGTGCCGATGTCGGTTCGTCGAACAGCATCGCAATAGGATCCATACATAATGCGCGGGCAATCGCTACACGCTGCTGCTGACCACCGGAAAGCTGCGCCGGAAACTTATTGGCATGCGCAGAAAGTCCCACGCGTTCCAGCAGTTTCAGGGCCTTTTCGCGGGCGGGCGCTTTATCGCGTTTAAGCACTTTTACCTGCGCCAGGGTCAGGTTTTCGATAATCGACAGATGGGGAAACAACTCAAAATGCTGGAACACCATTCCGACGCGGGAACGCAGCTTTGCCAGATCGGTTTTCTTATCGTTAACCACGATGCCATCAACGGTGATTTCACCTTGCTGCACCGGTTCGAGGCCGTTGACGGTTTTAATCAGTGTCGATTTACCGGAGCCGGACGGGCCGCAAACCACCACCACTTCGCCTTTTTTTACTTCGGTTGAGCAGTCGGTCAGCACCTGAAAGTGACCATACCATTTTGAAACATTTTTCAGGGTAATCATTATGCTGTCCTTCTTTTCAAGTAGCTGACCAACAACGATGCGCTAAGGCTAATGATGAAATAAACAAATCCGGCAAACAGGATCATCTCCACCTGCGTACCATCACGTTCACCAATGGTTGAGGCGGTACGGAAGAAATCGGCCAGAGATAACACATACACCAGCGAGGTATCCTGAAACAGGACGATGCCCTGAGTGAGCAGCAGCGGCACCATCGCACGGAACGCCTGCGGCAGAATAATCAGTTTCATCGACTGCCAGTGGGTCATTCCTAACGCCAGCGCAGCGCTCGACTGACCACGAGAAATACTTTGAATACCGGCGCGGATAATCTCGGAATAGTAGGCCGCTTCAAACATCGAAAATGCCACCATTGCAGAAATTAAGCGGATATCGGTTTTGGGTGATAATCCCAGCACGTTTTGCAGAAAACCCGGCACGATCAGGTAAAACCACAACAGAACCATCACTAACGGTATTGAACGGAACACGTTGACGTAGGCTTTGGCAAACCACGCCACGGGTGCAAAGCTGGACAGGCGCATTACCGCCAGCATCGTGCCCCACAAAATACCAATCACGACTGCCGTGATGGTGATTTTCAGGGTGATCACCAGCCCATCCAGCAGATACGGCAGGGAAGGAACGATTGAACTCCAGTCAAACTCGTACATTATTTGCCTCCCATGTTGCCGGGCAGGCGAACTTTACGTTCGACCAGCGTCATCACCAGCATAATAACGGCGTTAATCAGCACATACGCCAGCGTGATGGCGGTAAACGATTCCCAGGCGTGGGCGGAGTAATCGAGCAATTTTCCGGCCTGTGCTGCCATATCTACCAGACCAATGGTTGAGGCGATGGCGGAGTTTTTCACCAGGTTCATCATCTCAGAGGTCATCGGTGGGACGATAACACGATAGGCGTTAGGTAACAGAACATAGCGGTAGGCTTGCGGCAGCGTCAGCCCCATCGCCAGTGCGGCATTCTTCTGCCCTCGTGGCAGCGACTGGATCGCGGCGCGTACCTGTTCGCAAACACGAGCGGCAGTAAACAGCCCCAGGCAGAGCATGGAAGAAAGGAAAAACTGAATATTGGGATCCAGCTCCGCCTTAAACCACATGCCGATTTTTTCCGGCAGTAGTTCTGGGATCACCAGATACCAGGTAAAGAATTGCACAATCAGTGGCACGTTGCGGAACAGTTCGACATACAACGTGCCCAGACCGGAGAGAAAACGGTTTGGAACGGTACGTAAAATGCCGAATAACGAGCCGACGAGGAAAGCGATAATCCAGGCGCAGATCGACAGAGCGATAGTGACCTGAAAGCCGCTCCAGATCCAGCCGAGATAGGTGGTGTTGCCGAACGGGGCTTGTTGTAAAAAAATACCCCAGTTCCAGTCTATAGACATAAATCTACTCCAGAAAAAAAAGGGTAGCAGCGTTAACTGCTACCCTCGAAGATTGTTACCCAGCGTATTGCGGTTTTCAGGCCCGATGGGGAACGACCATCAGGCGTATAGTCTGTCCGTGCTACGTAACAATCGAGAGGGCTGAACTTTCCGCCCCTGGTTCTTGTAATTAGTTCAGTGCTTTGTCATTAGGTTCTTTGAACAGTGCTTTCATTTCGTCCGACAACTCGAAATTCATGTTCAGGTTTTTCGGTGGAATGGGGTTTTTGAACCACTTATCAAACCATTTTTCCGCTTCACCGGAGGTCTGCACCTGGGCGATGGTGTCATCCATCAGCTTTTTGAATTGCGGATCATCTTTGCGCAGCATGCAGCCGTAAGCTTCCTGAGACTGCGGTTTGCCGACGATTTCCCAGTTATCAGGCTTCTTCGCTTTCGCACGTTCACCGGCCAGCAGGGCGTCATCCATCATAAAGGCAACGGCACGACCGCTTTCCAGCGTGCGGAAAGAGTCACCATGGTCTTTGGCGCTGATGATGCGCATATTCATCTTCTGATCTTCATTCAGTTTGTTGAGCAGAACTTCAGAAGTGGTGCCGGAAGTAACTACTACGGCTTTGTCTTTCAGATCAGCAAAATCTTTAACATCGCCGCCTTTTTTGGTCAGCAGGCGCGTACCGACCACGAAAATGGTGTCAGAGAAAGCCGCTTGTTTCTGGCGTTCGAGGTTGTTGGTGGTAGAACCACATTCAAAATCGAAAGTGCCGTTTTGCAGCAGCGGAATACGGTTTTGTGAGGTGATCGGGATCAGTTTCACCTGCAGATCCGGTTTGTTGAGTTTCTTTTTCACTGCCTCGACAATGGCGTTGGAATAATCCTGAGAGTAACCCACCACTTTTTGCTGGTTGTCGTAATAAGAGAAAGGCACCGAAGATTCGCGGTGACCGACGACAATCACGCCGTTTTTGGCGATTTTGTCCAGCGTACTGCCTGCAGTCGGGGCAGTGTCTTCTGCCTGTGCCAGACCTGCGGAAAGCGCCAGGGCCAGGATTGCTGTGGCAGATTTACGTAATTGCATATCCAACTCCTTTATCTTCTGCGTTAAGAACGCATGGATACCCGTTGTGAGTGTTTGTGTTGTTATCATCTGCAACTTTATTGTGCAGTGTTGTGCTTGTTAGGTAACATTTAGTTTGTATAAATGTAAAGATATTGATGTTTTATTGTTTGTTTTTGCGAGATGCACCGCACCATTCCGAAGCAAAATTCTCAAAATGCACTCTTTTGGTGCTATCGGTGGATTGCTATGGTGCAACCTGGTTGTACCGACACCGGTTCAAGGTTTGCCTTGTATAACAAAGCAATAGATGTGCCAAAGTTGGATAGGGGAATTTTGTCATCCGGATAACGCATTGACGCCGCATCCGGTGAGCGTGCCGAAATACGTAATGTATTCCGGCACAATTAGAAGGGATTATTTACGTCGCTGACGGAGACTCATCAACACAGAGGCAAAACCAAACAGTGCCGTCAGCACCCACAGCGGCCAGTTGCCGGTACGTGCGTACGGTGTGAGTCCGGTAGTCGGCGTCACGTTAGTGGTTAATACTTCGCGGGTGAATTGCGGGATCATCGCCTGAACCTCACCCTGTGGGCCAATCACCGCCGTAATGCCGTTGTTGGTGCTACGCAGCAGCGGGCGCGCCAGTTCCAGCGCACGCATTCGCGCCATCTGGAAGTGCTGCCACGGGCCAATAGACTTACCAAACCATGCATCGTTGGAGATAGTCAGCAGATAGTCGGTATCCGGACGGAAGTTATCGCGCACCTGCTCGCCAAGAATGATCTCGTAGCAAATGGCTGCGGTAAGCTGAATACCATTCACGGACAGCGGCGGCTGGATATAAGGCCCGCGGCTGAATGACGACATCGGCAGATCAAAGAACGGCGCTAACGGACGCAGAATCGACTCCAGCGGGACAAACTCGCCAAACGGCACCAGATGGTTTTTGTTATAGCGATTGGTCGATTCATAGCTGTAAGGTGCACCTTTACCCAGCGTGATGATGGTGTTGTAGGTATCGTAGCGGTTCTGCTTATTGAGGCGCGCGTCGACAATCCCGGTGATCAGCGAGCTACCTTTTTCACGCAGCACGCCATCCAGCTCTTTGAGGAATGGTTGCTGATTCATTTCCAGATCGGTAATTGCTGACTCTGGCCAGATAATCAACGACGATTTACCCATCAGCGGTGCTGTCGCGTTGTAGTAAATCTTCAGCGTATTAAGAAGCTGGCTTTCATCCCACTTCAGTGATTGTGGAATATCACCCTGAACCATTGAAACCTGAATGGTTTTCTCCGGTTGCGGGGTAAACCACTGGATGTAACGCAGAGGGAAGGGGAGTGCAAACAGCACAACGGCCACCACCAGCGGACGCCAGTTGCGTTTGACCAGCGCCAGCGCCAGCAGGCCACTAACCATCATCAGCAGGAAGTTAATGGCTTCCACGCCCATTATCGGTGCCAGCCCTTTTAACGGCCCGTCAATCTGGCTATAGCCGAACTGCAACCACGGAAAGCCAGTTAGCACCCAACCGCGCAGAAACTCGGTGACTTGCCAGAGGGCAGGGGCGGCAATCGTCACGCGCAGCCAGGTGGTTTTCGGCCACAGCCGCGCCAGAACACCAGCAAACAGCCCGGTATACAGCGAAAGATACGCCGCCAGCAGCACCACCAGGAAGATGTTTACCGGGCCTGGCATCCCGCCAAAGGTCGCGATGCTGACATATACCCAGTTAATACCGGTGCCAAACAGGCCAAATCCCCAGCAGAAGCCGATAGCGGCAGACTGAAGTGGGCGGCGGTTAAAGGTCAGAGCCTGAAGCCCCATCAGCGAAACAATCGCCGCAGGCCAGACGTCATAAGGGGAGAAGGCCAGCGTTCCGCAGGCACCGAATAATAACGCCAGCAGCAGGCGAATGCGCTGGCGTTCAAGTAATGAGGCAAAAGCCATGTAGTTATCTATCCAGTTTCGGTTTTATTCATCCAGCTTCGGCTGGGGTGAGTCATCCGGGATTTTGACATGAACCTGAATAATACGCCGACTGTCGGCCATCGCCACTTTGAACTGGTAACCGTCGATGTCGATGGTTTCGCCACGCGCCGGAAGATGCCCAAACGCCTGCATCACCAGACCACCGATGGTATCGACCTCTTCATCGCTAAAGTGGGTGCCGAACGCTTCGTTGAAATCTTCGATGGAAGCCAGCGCACGCACGGTCCAGGTGTGACGGCTAAGTTGACGGAAGTCGATATCATCTTCTTCGTCATACTCGTCTTCAATCTCACCAACAATCAGTTCCAGGATGTCTTCAATGGTCACCAGACCGGAAACACCGCCGAATTCGTCAATGACGATCGCCATGTGGTATCGCTGAGAGCGAAACTCTTTCAGCATCCGGTCTACGCGCTTACTTTCAGGAACGACAACCGCCTGACGTAACACTTTGTCCATGCTGAAGGCTTCAGCATCGCTGCGCATAAACGGCAGCAAGTCTTTCGCCATCAGAATCCCTTCAATGTGATCTTTATCCTCGCTGATCACCGGGAAACGCGAGTGGGCAGACTCGATGATGACATCAAGGCATTCATCCAGCGTCTGGTTGCGTTTCAGAGTAATCATCTGGGAGCGCGGGATCATGATGTCGCGAACGCGTTGGTCTGCGATGTCCATTACCCCTTCGAGCATATCGCGCGTATCTTCGTCGATAAGGTCGTTCTGCCCGGAATCACGGATCAGCGCCAGCAGTTCGTCACGGTTTTTCGGTTCACCGTGGAAAAGTTGGCTGAGTAACAGGGAGAAAAATCCCTTCTTGTTGCTTATCGTGTCACTACTGTGTGAATTGTCGTCGCTCATGGCGTCGTATGGGTTCTCATGTTAGTTAATCAAAACACCGTCGTTACTTACCAACGGCGGGGACGTCTGCCAGTCAAATGCCCGGCAAATTATTCTTTCTCGGCAATGTACGGATCCTCATAGCCCAGAGCAAGCATAATCTCTGTTTCGAGGGCTTCCATCTCTTCTGCTTCGTCATCTTCGATGTGATCGTAACCTAACAAATGCAGACTGCCGTGCACCACCATATGCGCCCAGTGCGCCTCCAGTGGTTTACCTTGTTCCTGCGCTTCTTTCTCAACCACCTGACGGCAGATAACCAGATCGCCCAGCAGCGACATCTCCATGCCAGGCGGCACTTCAAATGGGAAGGAAAGCACGTTGGTCGGCTTATCTTTACCGCGATAGGTCAGATTCAGACTGTGGCTTTCGGCGGTATCGACCAGGCGAATAGTCACTTCTGATTCTTCCTGAAACTGCGGGATCACCGCATTCAGCCATGTCTGAAACTGGCTCTCTTCCGGTAGCCCGGAATTATCTTCACAGGCCAGTTGTAAATCGAGGATCACCTGACTCATTTTTGTTCCTGTTCTTCACGCTTGCGCTCTGCCGCCAGCGCCGCTTTACGTTTTTGTTCGGCTTCTTCCCAGGCTTCATAGGCGTTAACGATACGCGCCACTACCGGGTGACGAACAACGTCTTCGCTGTGGAAGAAGTTAAAGCTGATCTCTTCGACATCGGCCAGCACTTCGATGGCGTGGCGCAGACCCGATTTGGTATTACGCGGCAGGTCGATCTGCGTGACGTCGCCGGTGATAACCGCTTTTGAGTTAAAACCGATACGGGTCAGGAACATCTTCATCTGTTCGATGGTGGTGTTCTGGCTCTCATCAAGAATGATAAATGCGTCGTTCAGTGTTCGACCACGCATATAGGCCAGCGGCGCGACTTCAATAACGTTGCGCTCAATCAGTTTCTCGACTTTTTCAAAGCCAAGCATTTCGAACAGCGCGTCGTATAGCGGGCGCAGATACGGGTCTACTTTCTGGCTTAAATCGCCGGGCAGAAAACCTAATTTTTCACCAGCTTCTACTGCCGGACGGGTCAGCAGAATACGACGGATTTCCTGACGTTCCAGCGCATCAACCGCCGCAGCCACAGCCAGGTAGGTTTTACCCGTACCCGCCGGACCCACGCCGAAGGTGATGTCATGGTCAAGAATATGGGCGATGTACTGCGCCTGGTTCGGTGTGCGTGGTTTAATGACCCCGCGTTTGGTCTTGATATTGACCGCTTTGCCGTACTCCGGCACGCTCTCCGCACTTTGTTCCAGCACTCGCGCTTCTTTAATCGCAAGGTGGATCTGCTCCGGTTCGATATCCTGGATCTGACCGCGCATTGGGGCAGTATCGACATACAGGCTGCGCAGAATGTCTGCCGCGGCAGTGACGCAAATCGGACGACCGGTCAGTTTAAAGTGGTTATCGCGGCGATTGATTTCGATGCCGAGACGGCGTTCGAGTTGCTTGATGTTGTCATCAAACGGGCCGCACAGGCTCAACAGACGCGTGTTGTCTGCTGGCTCCAGGGTGATTTCGCGAGTGTCTATGTTCAAACCGTTCCTCTTATTTGTATGCCGCCGGAAGCTGAACATTCACCGGCCTATAAGGAAATTATTCACGCCACAGGAAAAAGGCGCAAGCATTGCGATAAAAATGGGGATAAAGAGAGAAAAAACAAGGCCCACCGGAACGGCGGGCCTGAGAATTACGGCTGATAATAACCCACGCCAAGGTCGTTTTCTTTGCGGGTACGGGCAATCACTGATTCCGGAGCCTCTGCCACGCGCAGACCCATTTCCTCTTCGGTACGTACCACTTTACCGCGCAGGGAGTTCGGGTAAACGTCGGTAATTTCCACATCGACGAATTTACCGATCATATCCGGCGTGCCTTCGAAATTGACCACGCGGTTATTTTCGGTACGCCCGGAAAGTTCCATGATGTTCTTACGCGAAGTACCTTCCACCAGAATACGCTGGGTGGTGCCGAGCATCCGGCGGCTCCATGCCATCGCTTGCTGATTGATACGTTCTTGCAGAATATACAGACGCTGCTTCTTCTCTTCTTCCGGAACATCATCAACCATATCGGCGGCTGGCGTACCCGGACGTGCGGAGAAGATGAAGCTATAGCTCATGTCGAAATTGACGTCGGCAATCAGCTTCATGGTTTTCTCAAAGTCTTCGGTGGTTTCGCCAGGGAAGCCAACGATGAAGTCAGAACTGATCTGAATATCCGGACGCGCCGCACGCAATTTACGGATGATCGCCTTGTATTCCAGCGCCGTGTGGGTACGGCCCATCAGGTTGAGGATGCGATCGGAACCGCTCTGTACCGGCAGGTGCAGGAAACTCACCAGTTCTGGCGTATCGCGATAAACCTCGATGATATCGTCGGTAAATTCGATCGGATGGCTGGTGGTAAAGCGAATACGATCGATCCCGTCGATAGCGGCAACCAGACGCAGCAGATCGGCAAACGAGCCGGTGGTGCCGTCGTAGTTCTCACCGCGCCAGGCGTTCACGTTCTGACCGAGCAGATTGACTTCACGCACGCCCTGAGCGGCAAGCTGGGCAATCTCAAACAGAATATCGTCGGATGGACGGCTTACCTCTTCACCACGGGTGTAAGGCACCACGCAGTAGGTGCAATATTTATTGCAACCTTCCATGATGGAGACAAACGCGGTTGGTCCTTCGGCGCGCGGTTCTGGCAGACGGTCAAACTTCTCGATTTCCGGGAAGCTGATATCTACGACCGGGCTGCGGTTTCCGCGCACGGAGTTGATCATCTCCGGCAGACGGTGCAGCGTTTGCGGCCCAAAAATAATATCGACGTAGTGGGCGCGTTGACGAATGTGGTCGCCTTCCTGCGAAGCCACGCAGCCGCCAACACCGATAATCAGGTCCGGATTCTTCTCTTTTAACAGTTTCCAGCGACCCAACTGATGGAAGACTTTTTCCTGAGCCTTCTCGCGGATTGAGCAGGTGTTCAGCAGCAGCACATCCGCTTCTTCCGCCACGTCGGTCAGTTGATAGCCGTGGGTGGCATCCAGCAGATCGGCCATCTTCGATGAATCGTACTCGTTCATCTGACAGCCCCAGGTTTTAATATGGAGTTTTTTGGTCATCGACTTGCTCTTGCGAAATAGTAGCCAGGAATGCAGGGCGCATAGTGTAATGCTTTGCTGCCGTTGTGACCAGTATGAGCGTTATCAGCCCTTGGGGGTAAAAATCCTGTAAACTTAAAGCATATTGCTAACAGGATGATTGACCATGACAAATCAACCAACGGAAATTGCCATTGTCGGCGGAGGAATGGTCGGCGGCGCACTGGCGCTGGGACTGGCGCAGCACGGATTTTCGGTAACGGTTATTGAACACGCTGAACCTGCGCCGTTTGTAGAGGACAGCCAGCCTGACGTGCGTATTTCAGCGATTAGCGCTGCGTCGGTATCATTGCTTAAAGGTTCAGGTGTCTGGGATGCGGTACAGGCTATGCGTTGCCATCCTTATCGCAGACTGGAAACGTGGGAGTGGGAAACGGCGCATGTGGTGTTTGACGCCGCTGAACTTAAGCTACCGTTGCTTGGCTATATGGTGGAAAACACCGTTCTGCAACAGGCGTTGTGGCAGGCACTGGAGACGCATCCGAACGTGACGCTACGTGTACCGGCCTCGCTGATTGCGTTGCATCGCGATAATGATCTTCAGGAGCTGGAGCTGAAGGGCGGAGAAGTGATCCGCGCGAAGCTGGTGATTGGTGCCGATGGGGCAAATTCACAGGTGCGGCAGATGGCGGGAATTGGCGTTCATGCCTGGCAGTATGCGCAGTCGTGTATGTTGATTAGCGTGCGGTGCGAGAATGATCCTGGCGACAGCACCTGGCAGCAGTTTACACCTGACGGGCCGCGTGCTTTCCTGCCGTTGTTTGATCACTGGGCGTCGCTGGTGTGGTATGACTCTCCGGCGCGCATTCGCCAGTTACAGAATATGAATATGGCGCAGTTACAGGCGGAAATCGCGAAACATTTCCCGTCGCGTCTCGGTTATGTGACGCCGCTTGCTGCGGGGGCGTTTCCACTGACGCGTCGTCATGCATTGCAATATGTTCAGCCAGGTCTGGCACTGGTGGGCGATGCGGCGCACACCATTCATCCGCTGGCGGGGCAGGGCGTGAATCTTGGTTATCGCGATGTTGATGCTCTGATTGACGTTCTGGTGAGCGCGCGCAGTCATGGCGAAGCGTGGGCCAGTTATCCAATCCTCAAGCGTTACCAGATGCGTCGCATGGCGGATAACTTCATTATGCAAAGCGGTATGGATCTGTTTTATGCCGGATTCAGCAATAATCTGCCGCCACTGCGTTTTGTACGTAATCTTGGTTTGATGGCGGCGGAACGTGCTGGCGTCTTGAAACGTCAGGCGCTGAAATATGCGTTAGGGTTGTAGCCTCACAACATTGCCGGATGCATGCTAACCGTAGGTCGGATAAGACGCGGCAGCGTCGCATCCGACTTCGTAGGGTAAGGCGTGCCAACATCGCATTCGATATTGAATAAACGCAGAAAAGCAAAAAGCCCGCCGAAGCGAGCTTTTTTAATGTGGCTGGGGTACGAGGATTCGAACCTCGGAATGCCGGAATCAGAATCCGGTGCCTTACCGCTTGGCGATACCCCAACAGGGTGCACTTACGATGTAAGCGTCTTGAATAAATTGGCTGGGGTACGAGGATTCGAACCTCGGAATGCCGGAATCAGAATCCGGTGCCTTACCGCTTGGCGATACCCCAACAAATTTTTTTGAACTTGCCGAACCTGTTCGACACATTCAGAATTTGGTGGCTACGACGGGATTCGAACCTGTGACCCCATCATTATGAGTGATGTGCTCTAACCAACTGAGCTACGTAGCCAGATTATTTCTTCGATGGCTGGGGTACCTGGATTCGAACCAGGGAATGCCGGTATCAAAAACCGGTGCCTTACCGCTTGGCGATACCCCAATAACCGGGCGGTGAACCGCTTACTCGAAGAAGATGGCTGGGGTACCTGGATTCGAACCAGGGAATGCCGGTATCAAAAACCGGTGCCTTACCGCTTGGCGATACCCCATCCGTACAACGCTTTCTGGTGAATGGTGCGGGAGGCGAGACTTGAACTCGCACACCTTGCGGCGCCAGAACCTAAATCTGGTGCGTCTACCAATTTCGCCACTCCCGCAAAAAAAAGATGGTGGCTACGACGGGATTCGAACCTGTGACCCCATCATTATGAGTGATGTGCTCTAACCAACTGAGCTACGTAGCCATCTTTTTTTTCGCGATACCTTATCGGCGTTGCGGGGCGCATTATGCGTATAGAGCCATGCAGCGTCAACCTCTTTTTCAAGGAAAATTGCTTGAAATTGACTGTTTGGTTAGGTTGCGAACAGCGTGGCGCTATATTCGTCAATTATTGTTTACTTTGTGTTTTTTCTACAGCCTGCAGCCATTCTTTTGTCATACGGGGTGAAACTCAGAATTCAACAATAGCGGCGGGAAATTAATCTATGAAATACTGACTCGTTGCAACAGGACAGAACAGGGATCGCTACGCCTGCATCTCTGCTACCACTTCAGGCGATTTATTGAGGGAATAATATGTTGCGTTTTATGACGGTGCTGGTCAGTGCTTTATTACTTATGCAATCGGCGTTTGCCGATACAGCCCGACCGGAAATTGGTAAGTATGTCTTTGGTTATCGTGGTCAGGAAGGAGCAGTGGTCTGGATGATGCGAATTGGGCCGAAAGCGGAAAATGAAGCCCTTGTTCAGGTATCTCATGTTGATAATGACATCGATGGTCAGATTTTTCGCTGCAAAGTAAAAGCATTACAGGAAGGTGAGAAATCGTATACCGCTGTAATCAAGGGCGAATCTTTTGAGTTATTACGCCTGAAAGAGGGAAATGGAAGCCTGCATATCCCGGATGAATCGGCAGCCTGGTCAGTCGCCTACAGTAATGAGTTATCTGACAGCGATGTAGCAAATCCGGAACATTTCCTCACAGCCTATCAGAATCAACAAGTTCCCCAGTAACTGAAATTGCCCCGGATTTCTCCGGGGCATTATTACACGTCTTATTTATACGCCGACTGGTGAACACCGACTGCACGACCCGATGGATCGTCCATTTTCTTGAACGCTTCATCCCACTCAATCGCTTTGGCAGAAGAACAGGCAACGGACGGCCCCCCTGGTACGCACTCTGCGGCACTTGGGAGCGGGAACAGTTCTTCAAAGATTTCGCGATACAGATACGCTTCTTTTGAGGTCGGCGTATTGTATGGGAAGCGGAAGCGGGCCGTTTCCAACTGTTGATCAGAAACCTGCTGCGCCGCCACTTCTTTCAGAGTGTCGATCCAGCTATAACCGACGCCATCTGAGAACTGCTCTTTCTGCCGCCAGGCCACACTTGCGGGCAGATACGCTTCAAAACATTCACGCAGGATGTGTTTTTCCATCTTGCCGTTGCCGCACATTTTGTCCTGCGGATTAATGCGCATCGCTACATCAAGGAATTTCTTGTCAAGGAACGGCACGCGTGCTTCCACGCCCCAGGCCGACATCGCTTTGTTGGCGCGTGCGCAGTCATACATATGCAGGGCCAGCAGCTTACGCACCGTCTCTTCATGCAACTCTTTGGCGTTCGGCGCTTTGTGGAAATAGAGATAACCGCCAAACACTTCGTCAGAACCTTCACCGGACAGTACCATCTTAATGCCCATCGCCTTGATCTTACGCGACATTAAATACATCGGCGTTGAAGCGCGAATCGTGGTCACATCATACGTTTCAATGTGATAAATCACGTCGCGGATGGCATCGAGACCTTCCTGTACGGTGAAGTGAATTTCGTGATGCACAGTGCCCAGATGATTTGCCACTTCCTGGGCCGCTTTCAGATCCGGTGAACCAGGCAGACCCACGGCAAAAGAGTGCAATTGCGGCCACCAGGCTTCTGAACGTTCCTGATCTTCCACGCGGCGGGCGGCGTATTTTTTGGTGATAGCCGAAATAATTGAGGAATCCAGACCACCGGAGAGCAGCACTCCGTAAGGCACGTCAGACATCAGGTGGCTTTTAACGGAATCTTCCAGTGCCTGACGCAGCTCGTTTTTGTCGGTCACGTTATCTTTCACCGCATCGTAGTCGAACCAGTCGCGGTGATAATAAGAACGGATTTCGCCGTCCTGACTCCACAGATAGCTCCCTGCCGGGAACTCTTTAATGGTGCGGCAAACCGGCACCAGGGCTTTCATTTCTGAGGCCACATATAGCTGGCCGTGTTCGTCATAACCCATATACAGAGGGATGATCCCCAGATGGTCGCGACCAATCAGATATGCATCTTTTTCGCTGTCGTACAGGGCAAAGGCAAACATGCCCTGCAAATCGTCGAGAAATTCCGCCCCTTTTTCCTGATACAACGCGAGGATCACTTCGCAGTCAGATCCAGTCTGGAACTGGTAACGATCGCCATACTCAGCACGCAGCGCCTGGTGGTTGTAGATTTCCCCGTTCACTGCCAGTACGTGGGTTTTTGATTGATTGTAGAGAGGCTGCGCACCCGCGTTAACATCAACAATTGACAGACGTTCGTGGGCGAGAATTGCATTATCGCTGGCATAAATACCGGACCAGTCCGGGCCACGATGACGCATCAGGCGTGACAGCTCGAGTGCTTTCTTCCGCAGCTCAACTGCGTCTGTTTTGATATCGAATACGCCAAAAATTGAACACATAACCTTCTCCGTTAACCTGGTGTTTGCTGCTTGTTGTGTTTGCTTGTTTAAAAAAATGCCGCAAAGCAGCAATGTGCGCAAGAGATTTGGCGGTGAAAAAATAAAAAACGTAATGGTGATTGATGAATGGTGAAAAAGAGTGGGGTGTGGTGACCTGTTTATTGATGAATCGATAATTTTTAGCGGGTTTTATTGAATGGATATATTTTGCGGGGGGATCAGAAACCAAATCGCTTACAAAGTGAGATTTGTTCATGCCGGATGTGGCGTAAACGCCTTGTTTGGCCTACAAAATCATGAAAATTCAATATATTGCAGGAGCTGCGTAGGCCTGATAAGCGTAGCGCCTCAGGCAGTTTGGCGTTTGTCATCAAAATCAACCACGTCCTGAGACGTGGTTGATTTTCAGATAACGTCGATTTCAGCGACTGATGGGTAAATCCAGCTAGGGCGGAACGGCATACTGTCGATATCGTCGAGCGACGAAACACCAGAGAGCACCAGAATCGTCTCCAGACCCGCCTGGAAGCCAGCCAGAATGTCGGTACGCAGGTTATCGCCAACAATCACCGTTTCTTCCGAGTGCGCCTGCATTTTGTTTAATGCTGCACGGATGATCCACGGGCTGGGTTTACCAACATAGAACGGCTTACGTCCGGAGATTTTCTCGATCCCCGCGCACAATGCGCCACAGGCCGGATAGAAACCACGTCCGTGAGTATCCGGGTTGGTGGCGATAAAACGTGCGCCGTTGGCGACGAAATACGCCGCTTTATGCATCATGTCCCAGTTGTATGAGCGCGTTTCGCCAACAATCACAAAGTCAGGATTAACATCGGTAATGGTAAAACCGGCTTTGTACAGTTCATGGATCAGCGCGCCTTCGCCCACTACATACGCTTTTTTGCCTTCCTGTCGACGCAGGAAATCGGCAGTTGCCATCGCGGAGGTATAAAACACACTGTCTGGCACATCGACACCCGCAGTGGCAAAGCGGTTTGCCAGGTCTTGCCCGGTCTGCGAAGGATAGTTGGTCAGCAACACCAGCGGCAGGCCTTTATCCATAATCCCGTGCAAAAACTCCGCTGCACCCGGTACGGCGACGTTATCGTGCATCAGCACGCCGTCGATATCGCAAATTACATTTTTAATGGTCATGGACTACCCAGAATATTGACAACAATAAACGCCACTATAAAAGCACATTAATTTTCCAGCAAATGCTGGAGCAAAATACCGTTGAGCATGGCGCGTTTTACCAGTGCAAAAGCACCGATTGCTGAGCGGTGATCCAGTTCGGAACGCACTACCGGCAGATTAGTGCGAAACGCCTTCAACGCCTGGGTATTAATGCAGCTTTCAATGGCGGGCAGCAGCACTTTATCGGCTTCGGTGATCTCACCGGCAATAACAATTTTTTGCGGGTTAAATAAGTTGATGGCAATGGCGATGGTTTTACCCAGATGGCGACCGACATACTCAATCACTTCCGACGCCAGACTGTCGCCTTTGTTTGCGGCTTTACAGATAGTTTTGATGGTGCAGTCATCCAGCGGCACGCGGCTCTGATAGCCCTGCTTTAACAGATTCAACACTCGTTGTTCAATGGCGGCGTTGGCAGCGATAGTTTCCAGACAACCGAAATTTCCGCAGTGGCAGCGTTCACCCAGCGGTTCAACCTGAATATGGCCAATTTCACCAACGTTGCCGTTGCGGCCGATAAAAATGCGCCCGTTAGAGATGATTCCGGCACCCGTTCCGCGGTGCACGCGCACCAGAATGGAGTCTTCGCAATCCTGACTTGCACCGAAGTAGTGCTCTGCCAGCGCCAGACTGCGGATATCGTGACCGACAAAACAGGTCACTTTAAAACGTTCTTCCAGAGCCTCTACCAGCCCCCAGTTTTCCACCTGGATATGCGGCATGTAATGAATTTTGCCGCTGTCCGGGTCGACAAGCCCTGGCAGAATAACCGAAATGGCGATTAACTCTCGCAGTTTGCGCTGGTAGCCATCAATAAACTGGGCGATGGCGTTTAAGAGCGCATGTTCCAGCGTTTGCTGGGTACGCTCTGGCAGCGGGTAATGTTCTTCTGCCAGCACTTTGCTGCTGAGATCAAACAGGGTGATGGTAGCGTCGTGACGACCAAGTCGTACGCCGATAGCCTGGAAATTGCGGGTTTCGGTGACAATAGAGATTGCGCGGCGGCCTCCGGTGGAGGCCTGCTGATCAACTTCTTTGATCAACCCGCGTTCGATAAGCTGACGCGTAATTTTAGTTACGCTGGCGGGGGCAAGCTGGCTTTGTTCGGCAATCTGAATTCGCGAGATTGGCCCATGTTGGTCAATCAGGCGATAAACCGCCGCGCTGTTAAGCTGTTTTACGAGATCAACATTACCTATCTGAGCTTGTCCGCCTGGTGTCATACTTTCTCTTATTGAGTTACGACCTCGTTACCGTTAACGATGGTCCTGGTGATTTTAAAATCAGGTGTGAATGCGGTCAGGTTGGCCACTTTACCTGCGGCGAGAGTGCCGAGACGTTTCTCAACGCCAATTGCACGCGCCGGATAGAGCGACGCCATACGCAGCACTTCATCCAGTGCGATACCACAATGTTCGACCAGATTACGCACGCCTTCAATCATGGTTAAGGATGAACCACTTAACGTACCGTTCTCATCCACACAAAGTCCGTTGCGGTAGTATATTGTTTTACCCGCAAAAATGAACTGTTCAATATTGGCACCTGCTGGCGCAGTCGCATCGGTAACCAGACACAGTTTGTCGCCTTTCAGACGTTTGGCGTTGCGAATGTTAGCGTAATCAACGTGCAGGCCATCGGCAATAATACCGCAATAAATGTCAGCTTCGTCGAGGATCGCGCCCGCCAGACCCGGCTCACGCCCCGTAATATACGGCATCGCATTGTACAGATGGGTGGCAAAGGTAATCCCCGCGCGGAAACCGGCTTTCGCTTCTTTCAATGTGGCGTTGGAGTGACCGGCTGAAACCACAATACCAGCATTTGCCAGTTTACTGATCACTTCCGTTGGCACCATTTCCGGCGCTAGTGTGACTTTGGTAATAACATCGGCATTTTCACAAAGGAAATCGACCAGCGCGGCATCGGGCTTACGCACGAAATTCGGATTATGAGTGCCTTTTTTTACCAGATTCAGCCACGGACCTTCCAGATGCAGACCTAATGCCTGATTCGGATGTTTTGCCAGGTATTCGCGCATTACGCGCACACCCTGTTTCATCAGCTCATCGCTGGTGGTGATAAGCGTCGGCAGGTAGTTAGTACAGCCTGATTTCTCATTGGCTTTCTGCATGATTTCCAGCGTTTCCACGCTGACCGCTTCAGCAGTATCGTTGAACTGTACGCCACCGCAGCCGTTTAACTGCACATCGATAAAACCGGGGGAGAGAATGGCCCCGTTCAGTGAACGTTGTTCAATCTCTGGCGGCAGTTCCGCTACTGGACAGACGCTTTTAATCAGGCCATCAGCGATAACAACCGCATGGTCATCAAGAAATTCGTGGCCGGTAAAGATCCGGCCCTGGGTTAATGCATACATTCCGACCCCCGATATCAAAAATAATACAGCCCTGAACGAAACGTCAGGGCAGGGATAACAATTACAGACCTTTGATGTTTTCTGCTTCTAATTCATTGAAATATCTTAAAGTCTTAACTTTCAGCTCCATGGTCGAAGGTTCATCACACACCATGATCGCTTTCGGATGCAGTTGCAGACAGCTAATAGTCCACATGTGGTTAACGCAACCTTCAACGGCCGCCTGCAGTGCCAGTGCTTTCTGGCTACCCAGCACCAGAATCATCACTTCTTCGGCATCCAGCAGTGTACCCACACCGACGGTCAGCGCATATTTTGGCACCTGATTAACATCATTATCAAAGAAACGAGAGTTTGCGACGCGAGTGTCATGTGTCAGGGTTTTGATACGGGTGCGAGAGGCGAGAGAAGAGGCTGGTTCGTTAAATGCAATATGACCGTCGTTACCTACACCGCCCATAAACAGATGAATTTTACCGTAAGAGCGGATTTTTTCTTCATACTGGCGGCATTCGGCGTCGATATCCGGGGCGTTGCCATTGAGAAGGTTGATATTTTCTGCTGGAATATCAACGTGATCGAAGAAATTACGGTGCATAAAGCTGTAGTAGCTTTCCGGATGCTCTTTCGGCAGACCGACATACTCGTCCATGTTGAAGGTGACAACGTGCTTAAAGCTGACCTGGCCTGCTTTATGCATTTCGACTAACGCTTTATAGGTGGTCATCGGTGTGCCACCGGTCGGCAAGCCAAGCACGAACGGGCGATCGGCAGTCGGTTTGAACGCATTGATGCGATTGACGATATGGCGCGCAGCCCATTTGCCGACCTGTTCAGCAGTAGTCAGGGGGATCAGTCTCATTATTCACCTCGATAAGAAAAATTAAGCCGTTGGCGGATTTGGCATCTTTAAGCGTAACCTGGATTTGCGCAGACAGGCGTCAATCCGACCTGATTTTTTGAATGATAAAATAAGTTTTCTGGTTTAGCCAGTAAAAGGGAGTGATGATAACGATATTTGGTGACAAAACTCACAAAAGACACGCGTTTAATTTGCGGTACGAATTAATTTTTTACACACTCTGTAGCAGATGATCTAACAACCTGATTACAGAACATCGGCAGTACAGTTTGCAGCAAAATAAAAATACGGCTTTAAACAAGCCAAATAGGGTTCTCGTAGGGGGAATAAGATGAATATTTTAGGGTTTTTCCAGCGACTCGGTAGGGCGTTACAGCTCCCTATCGCGGTGCTGCCGGTGGCGGCACTGTTGCTGCGATTCGGCCAGCCAGATTTACTTAACGTTGCGTTTATTGCCCAGGCGGGCGGTGCGATTTTTGACAACCTTGCGCTTATCTTCGCGATCGGTGTGGCATCCAGTTGGTCAAAAGACAGCGCGGGCGCGGCGGCGCTGGCGGGGGCAGTCGGGTATTTTGTACTGACCAAAGCGATGGTAACCATCAACCCGGAAATTAACATGGGTGTTCTGGCGGGTATCATTACCGGTCTGGTCGGTGGTGCAGCCTATAACCGTTGGTCCGCGATTAAACTGCCTGACTTCCTGAGCTTCTTCGGCGGTAAACGCTTTGTGCCGATTGCCACTGGCTTCTTCTGTCTGGTGCTGGCAGCCATTTTTGGTTATGTCTGGCCGCCGGTGCAGCACGCTATTCATGCAGGTGGCGAATGGATCGTTTCTGCAGGCGCGCTGGGTTCCGGTATCTTTGGTTTCATCAACCGTCTGCTGATCCCAACGGGTCTGCATCAGGTGCTGAACACTATCGCCTGGTTCCAGATTGGTGAATTCACCAACGCGGCGGGTGCTGTATTCCACGGCGATATCAACCGCTTCTATGCGGGTGACGGCACGGCGGGGATGTTCATGTCCGGCTTCTTCCCGATCATGATGTTCGGTTTGCCGGGTGCAGCGCTGGCGATGTATTTTGCCGCGCCGAAAGAGCGTCGTCCGATGGTGGGTGGGATGCTGCTTTCCGTGGCTATCACCGCGTTCCTGACCGGTGTGACTGAGCCGCTGGAATTCCTGTTCATGTTCCTCGCTCCGCTGCTGTACCTCCTGCACGCACTGCTGACCGGCATCAGCCTGTTTGTCGCAACGTTGCTGGGTATCCACGCGGGCTTCTCCTTCTCTGCGGGTGCCATCGACTATGCGTTGATGTATAACCTGCCGGCCGCCAGCCAGAACGTCTGGATGCTGTTGGTGATGGGCGTTGTTTTCTTCGCTATCTACTTCGTGGTGTTCAGTGTGGTTATCCGCCTGTTCAACCTGAAAACGCCAGGTCGTGAAGATAAAGAAGACGAAATTGTTACTGAAGAAGCCAACAGCAACACTGAAGAAGGTCTGACTCAACTGGCGACCAACTATATTGCTGCGGTTGGCGGTAGTGACAACCTGAAAGCGATTGACGCCTGTATTACCCGTCTGCGCCTGACGGTGGCTGACTCAGCTCTCGTCAACGATGCGATGTGTAAACGTCTGGGTGCTTCTGGTGTGGTGAAACTGAACAAGCAGACTATTCAGGTGATTGTCGGTGCGAAAGCCGAATCTATCGGTGATGCAATGAAGAAAGTCGTTGCCCGTGGGCCGGTAGCAGCAGCGTCTGCTGAAGCCGCTCCGGCAACCGCTGCTCCGGCAGCAAAACCACAGGCTGTACCAAACGCAGTGTCTATCGTTGAACTGGTATCACCGATTACTGGTGATGTTGTGGCGCTGGATCAGGTGCCAGACGAAGCATTCGCCAGCAAAGCGGTGGGTGACGGTGTGGCGGTGAAACCGACGGATAAAATCGTTGTATCACCAGCCGCAGGGACTATCGTGAAAATCTTCAACACCAACCACGCGTTCTGCCTGGAAACCGAAAAAGGCGCGGAAATCGTAGTCCATATGGGTATCGATACTGTGGCGCTGGAAGGTAAAGGTTTTAAACGTCTGGTGGAAGAGGGCGCGCAGGTAAGCGCAGGGCAACCGATTCTGGAAATGGATCTGGATTACCTGAACGCTAACGCTCGCTCGATGATCAGTCCGGTTGTTTGCAGCAATATCGACGATTTCAGCGGCCTGGTTATTAAAGCCCAGGGGCACGTCGTAGCGGGTCAAACACCGCTGTTTGAAATCAAAAAGTAATCGGCTTTATGCCTGATGCGACGCTTGACGCGTCTTATCAGGCCCGTAGGTTGGATAAGACGCGTCAAGCGTCGCATCCAACAATGACAAGCGGTGGGGATCTTCTCTACCGCTTTTTTTTTCATCAATCATCCCCATAATCTTTGTTAGATTTTTCGATTTTCTCTAACTAACAGTTGTCAGCCTGTCTCGCTTATAAGAACATACGCCGTTATACGTTGTTTACGCTTTGAGGAATCCACGATGAGTGAGGCTGAAGCCCGCCCGACTAACTTTATTCGTCAGATCATCGATGAAGATCTGGCCAGTGGTAAGCACACCACAGTACACACCCGTTTCCCGCCGGAGCCGAATGGCTATCTGCATATTGGCCATGCGAAATCTATCTGCCTGAACTTCGGGATCGCCCAGGACTATAAAGGCCAGTGCAACCTGCGTTTCGACGACACCAACCCGGTAAAAGAAGATATCGAGTACGTCGAGTCGATCAAAAACGACGTTGAGTGGTTAGGTTTTCACTGGTCAGGTAACGTCCGTTACTCCTCCGATTATTTTGATCAACTCCACGCCTATGCTGTTGAACTGATCAATAAAGGCCTGGCATATGTTGATGAACTGACGCCAGAGCAAATCCGCGAATATCGTGGCACTCTGACGCAGCCGGGTAAAAACAGCCCATACCGCGACCGCAGCGTTGAAGAGAACCTGGCGCTGTTCGAGAAGATGCGTACCGGCGGTTTTGAAGAAGGTAAAGCCTGCCTGCGTGCGAAAATCGACATGGCATCGCCGTTTATCGTGATGCGCGATCCGGTGCTGTATCGCATTAAGTTTGCTGAACATCATCAGACCGGCAACAAGTGGTGCATCTACCCGATGTACGACTTCACCCACTGCATCAGCGATGCCTTGGAAGGTATTACCCACTCTCTGTGTACGCTGGAGTTCCAGGACAACCGTCGTCTGTACGACTGGGTTCTGGACAACATCACTATTCCTGTTCATCCGCGCCAGTACGAATTCTCGCGTCTGAATCTGGAATACACCGTGATGTCCAAGCGTAAACTGAACCAGTTGGTGACCGACAAGCACGTAGAAGGCTGGGACGATCCGCGTATGCCGACCATTTCCGGTCTGCGTCGTCGTGGTTATACCGCGGCTTCTATTCGTGAGTTCTGCAAACGCATTGGCGTGACCAAGCAGGACAACACTATTGAGATGGCGTCGCTGGAATCCTGCATCCGTGAAGATCTTAACGAAAACGCCCCTCGCGCAATGGCAGTTATCGATCCAGTAAAACTGGTTATCGAAAACTATCAGGGCGAAGGCGAAATGGTTACCATGCCGAACCATCCGAACAAACCGGAAATGGGTAGCCGCCAGGTGCCGTTTAGTGCTGAGATTTGGATCGATCGTGCCGATTTCCGCGAAGAAGCCAACAAACAGTACAAACGTCTGGTGCTGGGTAAAGAAGTGCGTCTGCGTAATGCTTACGTGATTAAAGCGGAACGCGTGGAGAAAGATGCTGAAGGCAATATCACCACTATCTTCTGTACTTACGATGCTGACACCCTGAGCAAAGATCCGGCTGATGGTCGTAAGGTCAAAGGCGTTATCCACTGGGTAAGTGCGGCACATGCGCTACCGGTTGAAATCCGTCTGTATGACCGTCTGTTCAGCGTGCCGAATCCAGGCGCTGCGGATGATTTCCTGTCGGTGATTAACCCGGAATCGCTGGTGATCAAACAGGGCTTTGCTGAACCGTCGCTGAAAGATGCGGTAGCAGGTAAAGCGTTCCAGTTTGAGCGTGAAGGCTATTTCTGTCTCGACAGTCGCCATTCCACTGCGGAAAAACCAGTATTTAACCGCACCGTTGGGCTGCGTGATACCTGGGCGAAGGTTGGCGAGTAACGTTAAGTTCCACTTTGCCGGATAAGGCGTCCACGCCGCATCCGGCATGAACAAAGTGCACTTCGTCAACAATCCCAAACGCCGCACTCTGCGGCGTTTTTTCTGCTTTTCTTCGCGAATTAATTCCGCTTTGTAATTTATCCATAAAACAAATTTAAAATCACCAGCCATAATTTAATAGAATGCGACTGCCTTCATCCCACTGGAAAGCCGCATATTTTTCTTCTACGCGCTCTCCTGGTACAAATTTAAACCTTGTAACAAAAATCATCAAAATATGTGCGGTTGCTCATGTTCTTACATTCTCGTTACAGAAAGAGATTGATAATTCGCGGCGCGAAAAATAGTCTGTTCCTGTAGTCAGCGAGACTTTTCTCAACGCTACTTTTTTAATTTTTTATTTTTTCGCTGTTCACCCTTGGTGCAGCAATTTATACGTCAAAGAGGATTAACCCATGCGTACGTTTAGTGGTAAACGTAGTACGCTGGCGCTGGCTATCGCCGGTGTTACAGCAATGTCGGGCTTTATGACAATGCCGGAGGCTCACGCCGAAGGATTTATCGACGATTCAACCTTAACCGGCGGTATCTATTACTGGCAGCGTGAACGTGACCGTAAAGATGTTACCGACGGCGACAAATACAAAACCAACCTTTCTCACTCCACCTGGAACGCCAACCTCGATTTTCAGTCTGGTTATGCCGCGGATATGTTCGGCCTTGATATTGCTGCGTTTACGGCGATTGAAATGGCGGAAAATGGCGACAGTTCACACCCGAACGAAATCGCTTTTTCGAAAAGTAATAAAGCCTATGACGAAGACTGGTCAGGCGATAAAAGCGGTATAAGCCTGTATAAAGCAGCGGCCAAATTTAAATACGGTCCGGCGTGGGCGAGAGCAGGTTATATTCAGCCAACCGGTCAGACGCTGTTAGCGCCGCACTGGAGCTTTATGCCGGGTACTTATCAGGGCGCGGAAGCCGGGGCTAATTTTGATTACGGTGATGCTGGTGCGTTGAGCTTCTCCTACATGTGGACCAACGAATATAAAGCGCCGTGGCATCTGGAAATGGATGAGTTTTATCAGAACGATAAAACCACCAAAGTTGATTACCTGCACTCCCTCGGGGCGAAGTACGATTTCAAAAATAACCTCGTGCTGGAAGCGGCATTTGGTCAGGCTGAAGGGTATATCGATCAGTATTTTGCTAAAGCCAGCTACAAATTTGATATCGCCGGTAGCCCGCTAACTACCAGCTACCAGTTCTACGGTACACGCGATAAAGTTGACGATCGCAGCGTCAACGATCTTTACGACGGCACCGCCTGGCTACAGGCGTTGACCTTTGGCTACCGGGCGGCTGACGTAGTGGATTTGCGCCTGGAAGGCACCTGGGTGAAAGCTGACGGTCAGCAGGGGTACTTCTTACAGCGTATGACCCCAACCTACGCTTCCTCTAACGGCCGCCTGGATATCTGGTGGGATAACCGTTCTGATTTTAACGCCAACGGCGAAAAAGCGGTCTTCTTCGGCGCGATGTATGATCTGAAAAACTGGAATCTTCCAGGTTTCGCCATCGGCGCTTCTTACGTTTACGCCTGGGATGCCAAACCCGCTACCTGGCAGAGCAACCCGGATGCGTACTACGACAAGAACCGGACTATTGAAGAGTCTGCATACAGCCTGGATGCGGTCTACACCCTTCAGGATGGTCGAGCCAAAGGTACGATGTTCAAGCTGCACTTCACCGAATACGATAACCACTCCGATATCCCGAGCTGGGGCGGCGGTTACGGCAACATCTTCCAGGATGAGCGTGACGTGAAGTTTATGGTTATCGCGCCATTCACTATCTTCTGATGTCCGACGCGGCAGGTTTTTCGCCTGCCGCACGTTTGAGGAATTTGCTATGAAGAAACTGATTCTCATCGCCATGATGGCATCGGGGTTGGTGGCCTGTGCGCAATCAACCGCGCCACAGGAAGATAGTCGTCTGAAAGAGGCGTACAGCGCCTGTATTAATACCGCACAAGGCTCGCCGGAAAAAATTGAAGCCTGCCAGAGCGTGTTAAACGTGCTGAAGAAAGAGAAACAACATCAGCAGTTTGCCGAGCAGGAAAGTGTGCGCGTGCTGGATTATCAGCAGTGTATTCAGGCAACGCAAACCGGTAATGATCAGGCGGTGAAAGCCGATTGTGATAAGGTCTGGCAGGAAATTCGCAGTAATAACGCTACGCAGTAAAAAACAAAAAGCGAGAGCTGTAACTCTCGCTTTTCTTATTTCTCTTTATAAAAAAGCCAACCCGCAGGTTGGCTTTTTCTCGTTCAGGCTGACTTAATTGCCTTCGTGCGCGTGCTCATCTTCGCGGCAATCGCCTTCGGCGCAGTGACCGTAAAGATAGAGACTATGGTTAGTCAGGCGAATGCCGTGTTTTGCGGCAATTTCACGCTGACGTGCTTCGATAGATTCATCACTAAATTCGATAACCTTGCCGCAATCGAGGCAGATCAGGTGATCGTGGTGATGTTGCTGGGTCAGTTCAAATACGGATTTACCGCCTTCAAAATTGTGGCGGGTGACGATACCGGCGTCGTCAAACTGGTTCAGTACGCGATATACGGTAGCCAGACCAATTTCTTCACCCATATCGATCAGACGTTTGTACAAATCTTCCGCACTGACGTGATGGTTGTCCGGCTCCTGAAGAACTTCCAGGATTTTTAAGCGTGGAAGCGTTACTTTCAGGCCAGCTTTCTTTAGGGCGGTATTGTTATCAGTCATGCGGAATCTGTCCTGTTACTAAGCGATTCACTTCATTAAAAGAAGTGACAGAATTTGCTCTTGAGATAATGCGTATCATTATAGAATTGCCATGCCTAAATGAAAACTACAAGTCCCTGGCAAATATTGTTAATAAAAACGTGGCTTAGCTTACATTTACATCGGTAAGGCCACTTCAACACTGGAACATTGTACAGGTACAACGGCAAAAGTTACAAATTTGTAGCAATTATTTTGATTGGCATTATCTATTAATACGGCGTAGACATGAGTCTACGCCGCATCACATCAGGCGTTGATAATTTCGTCGAGATGCAGCTCTTCAGAAATTTGTTTCACCCATTTTTCCACGCGTTCGGCGGTCAGTTCCGGCTGACGGTCTTCGTCGATAGCCAGACCGACAAAGTGGTTGTCATCCGCCAGACCTTTTGAGGCTTCGAAATGGTAGCCCGCAGTTGGCCAGTGACCAACGATGGTAGCACCACGTGGTTCGATGATGTCACGGATAGTGCCTAACGCGTCGCAGAAATATTCTGCGTAATCTTCCTGGTCGCCACAGCCAAACAGTGCAACCAGTTTACCATTGAAATCAATCTCTTCGAGAGTCGGGAAGAAGTCGTCCCAGTCACACTGCGCTTCGCCGTAGTACCAGGTTGGGATGCCCAGCAGCAGAATGTCATAAGCTTCCAGATCTTCTTTGCTGCTTTTTGCAATGTCATGGACATCGGCAACGTCTTTACCAAGCTGTTTTTGAATCATTTTTGCGATATTTTCGGTATTACCGGTGTCGCTGCCGAAAAAGATGCCAGTGATAGCCATGAGTGAAATAACCTCTTGAAACTTATTGAAATGGGGGTGGCAAATTGCCCACGGATAAAGGCAATCATAGCAGAACAGGCAGTCTTGCGGAATCAGCAAACTCGCAGGACTGCACACTGTGCTACACGATTTTTTTGTCCAACTTCAAGTTACATGGGCTGTAACCCGAATTATTTGAGTAAAGGATGGGATCAGACGATGCCCTGACTACGCAGCGCCGCGAGTTGTTGCATCAACATCTCTTCGATCAGTTCGCTACGGCTCATATTACGCGACTCTGCCAGCTCGTTCAGCGCCTCGACAGCTTCTGCATTCAGCTTCAGTTCGACACGCTTAAGACCACGTACTTTGTCGCGTTTTAGCTGGTTGCGTTTATTAATACGCAGCTGTTCATCGCGCGAAAGCGGATTGGTTTTCGGTCGTCCCGGTCGACGCTCGTGCGCGAACAGATCTAATGTCGTACGGTCCGTTTGTTCTTTGGCCATGATCTTGGTGACTTCGGGGGAAACAATCAGCCAGGCGTCTGCCCGGATGGATAGCGCGCCATAATACATCAGCGCGATGAGTCACGCCAACGCCCACGCGCGGAAAGCGACGCAGACGCTGGGTTTTTAATCAGTTGCATTAATCATTGAGATAGCGGCGGATGGCGCGCAGCACTGCATCAGGTTTTTCTGCGTGTACCCAGTGACCCGCACCTGCAATCACATGCGCCCGTGCCTGCGGAAATTGCGCCAGTAAATCATCACGATATTGTTCAGTAACATACGGCGAATTACCACCGGGGATAAATAGGGCGGGGTGATCCCACGCCGGGATTTTCTCCCAACCCACAATATGCGGATACTGATCCCACAACACCGGCACGTTAAAACGCCATTCGCCGTCAACGTAGGATTTCAACAGAAACTGAATCACCCCTTCTTCATTCAGATGCTGACGCATCACCGTCGCCGCCTGTTGACGTGTTTGTGCGTCAGATTCGCTGACCGCGTTGATGGCCGCGAAAATCTCATCATGACGGCGCACGTGATAATCGACGGGCGCAATATCGATTGCCACCAGTTTATCGATGCGATCGGGGGCCAGCGCGGTGAGCGCCATTACTGCTTTGCCGCCCATTGAGTGGCCAATAAATGTCGCCTTATCGATCTGCTGAGCATCCAGCGTATCCAGCAGATCCTGCGCCATCGCCGGATAATTCATCACAGGATCGCGCGGTGAAAGTCCGTGGTTACGCATATCCACCTGGATGATATCGTGGTCGCTCACTAGGTCACGTGCCAGCACGCCGAGGTTGTCGAGACTACCAAACAGACCATGAACAAGGACGATGGGAGAATTATTGTGCTGATTTTGTGTAGATTGCGCGCGGATATTCAATTTCATGGCAAAGTTCTTTTTTTCGCGAAGTCGGGTTAGGGTATTATGTTGACCATTGTGCCACAGGGCTGCAACAAATAAGGTTTAATCCGAGTTTTTCTGCAAGCCAGGCTTGACGCTATCCGCTGCCGGGATTTATTCATATACTCCTGGCGACTTGTATTCAGCTAAGACACCGCACTGGATTAAGATGAAAACGATTGAAGTTGATGATGAACTCTACAGCTATATTGCCAGCCACACTAAGCATATCGGCGAGAGCGCATCCGACATTTTACGGCGTATGTTGAAGTTTTCCGCCGCATCACAGCCTGCTGCTCCGGTGACGAAAGAGGTTCGCATTGCGTCGCCTGCTATCGTCGAAGCGAAGCCGATCAAAACGATTAAAGACAAAGTACGCGCAATGCGTGAACTTCTGATTTCCGATGAATACGCAGAGCAGAAGCGTGCGGTCAACCGCTTTATGCTGCTGTTGTCTACACTATATTCTCTTGACGCCCAGGCGTTTGCCGAAGCAACGGAATCGTTGCACGGTCGCACGCGCGTTTACTTTGCGGCAGATGAACAGACGCTGCTGAAAAATGGTAATCAGACCAAGCCGAAACACGTGCCAGGCACGCCGTATTGGGTGATCACCAACACTAACACTGGCCGTAAATGCAGCATGATTGAACACATCATGCAGTCGATGCAATTCCCGGCGGAATTGATTGAGAAGGTTTGCGGGACAATTTAAAACAACGTTGCAGATAAAGGACAAAGCAATGGCAATCCACAATCGTGCAGGGCAGCCTGCACAACAGAGTGATTTGATTAATGTCGCCCAACTGACGGCGCAATATTATGTACTGAAACCAGAAGCAGGGAATGCGGAGCACGCGGTGAAATTCGGTACTTCCGGTCACCGTGGCAGTGCAGCGCGCCACAGCTTTAACGAGCCGCACATTCTGGCGATCGCTCAAGCGATTGCCGAAGAACGTGCGAAAAACGGCATCACTGGCCCTTGCTATGTGGGTAAAGATACTCACGCCTTGTCCGAACCTGCATTCATTTCCGTGCTGGAAGTGCTGGCAGCAAACGGGGTTGATGTCATTGTGCAGGAAAATAATGGCTTCACTCCGACACCTGCCGTTTCCAATGCCATTCTGGTTCACAACAAAAAAGGTGGCCCGCTGGCAGATGGTATCGTGATTACGCCGTCCCATAACCCGCCGGAAGATGGTGGTATCAAATACAATCCGCCAAATGGTGGCCCGGCTGATACCAACGTCACCAAAGTGGTGGAAGACAGGGCCAACGCACTGCTGGCCGATGGCCTGAAAGATGTGAAGCGTATCTCCCTTGACGAAGCGATGGCATCCGGTCATGTGAAAGAACAAGATCTGGTGCAACCGTTCGTGGAAGGCCTGGCCGATATCGTCGATATGGCGGCGATTCAGAAGGCTGGCCTGACGCTGGGTGTCGATCCGTTGGGTGGTTCCGGTATCGAATACTGGAAGCGCATTGGCGAGTATTACAATCTCAACCTGACCATCGTTAACGATCAGGTCGATCAGACTTTCCGCTTTATGCACCTCGACAAAGACGGCGCGATCCGTATGGACTGCTCCTCTGAGTGTGCGATGGCGGGTCTGCTGGCACTGCGTGATAAGTTCGATCTGGCGTTTGCTAACGATCCGGATTATGACCGTCACGGCATCGTTACTCCGGCAGGTTTGATGAATCCGAACCACTACTTGGCAGTAGCGATCAATTACTTGTTCCAGCATCGTCCGCAGTGGGGCAAAGATGTTGCCGTCGGTAAAACGCTGGTTTCTTCTGCGATGATCGACCGTGTGGTCAATGACCTGGGTCGCAAGCTGGTAGAAGTACCGGTAGGTTTCAAATGGTTTGTGGATGGTCTGTTTGACGGCAGCTTCGGCTTTGGCGGCGAAGAGAGCGCGGGCGCTTCGTTCCTGCGTTTCGACGGTACGCCGTGGTCAACTGATAAAGACGGCATCATTATGTGTCTGCTGGCGGCGGAAATTACTGCCGTCACCGGCAAAAACCCGCAGGAACACTACAACGAGCTGGCAAAACGCTTTGGTGCGCCGAGCTACAACCGTTTGCAGGCAGCAGCAACCTCCGCACAGAAAGCGGCGCTGTCTAAGCTGTCTCCGGAAATGGTGAGCGCCAGCACTCTGGCAGGCGACCCAATCACCGCGCGTCTGACCGCTGCGCCGGGCAACGGTGCTTCTATCGGTGGTTTGAAAGTGATGACCGACAACGGCTGGTTCGCCGCGCGTCCGTCAGGCACGGAAGACGCATACAAGATCTACTGCGAAAGCTTCCTTGGCGAAGCACATCGTAAGCAGATCGAGAAAGAGGCGGTTGAGATTGTTAGCGAAGTTCTGAAAAACGCGTAATCATATAAAGTAAGAAAAAAGGGCGGTCGGAAGATCGCCCTTTTTTACTTATGACCGCCTGATGCGCTACGCTTATCAGGCCTACGAGAATGGTGCAATATATTGAATTTTCACTATTTTGTAGGCCGGATAAGGCGTTTTCGCCGCATCAGACAAATAACACCCTAAAGCATAAACCGATACCCAATACCGGTTTCAGTAATAAAATGGCGAGGTCGGGCCGGGTCTTGCTCTAGTTTTTGTCGCAGATGCCCCATATAAATACGCAAATAGTGACTGTGTTCGACCGCATTTGGCCCCCATACCTGGTTGAGTAACTGGCGCTGGGTAAGCACTTTCCCGGAGTTGTTGAGCAACACAGCCAGCAGGCGGAACTCTATCGGCGTCAAATGCACTTCTTCCTCGCCGCGATGGATCACGCGGGCGGCCAAATCAACGGTCACATCGGAAAATGTCACCACCGGATCGGGCGCGGCGGTGGCGGAGTGGCGGCGTAACGCGACGCGTAGACGAGCCTGCAATTCACCAATGCCAAACGGTTTACTCAGGTAATCATCAGCTCCGGCATCCAGCGCGGCGATTTTGTCGCTCTCTTCGCTACGTGCGGAAAGCACAATTACCGGCACCGCGCTCCACTGGCGCAGGTCGCGGATAAACTCAATTCCATCGCCATCGGGCAGGCCGAGATCGAGAATAATCAAATCCGGCTTACGGGTTGCCGCCTCCAGCAGCCCACGTTGCAGTGTTTCGGCCTCAAAGACGCGCATACCGTCGCCCTCCAGCGCTGTGCGCAGAAAGCGACGAATAGCCTGTTCATCTTCAACAATCAGAACGTTTGTCACATATCCTCATGAAATTCTTCAAGTTCAGGAGCGGTTTGCTGAGGAAGTGTAACACGAAAACAAGCGCCACCTTCCGGTCGGTTGAATGCGATGATCGTACCACCGTGTATTTCTACAATCGCCCGACAAATTGCCAACCCAAGCCCGACGCCCGGCACTGCTGACTCTTTATTCCCGCGGGCAAATTTATCAAAAATCGTCCGTTCCTGACCTTGTGGAATACCGGAGCCGTTATCCCAGACATCCAGTTGTAGTTGCTCTCCCTCGACATGGGCATCAATACCAATTTCAGCCTGCGTTCCCGCGTACTTCACCGCATTCTCCAGCAGATTAATCAGCACCCGCTCAAACAGTGGCCCGTCGACGTGGATCAAGGTCAGCGGTTCAGGCAGAGAGAGGTTGATGGGTGACGATAAACCTGGCTCCAGCATTTGCAGCGCACTGCCGACGACTTCTTCCAGCGTTAACCACTCTTTCTTCAAATTAAAGCCGCCGGACTGAATTCGCGCCATATCCAGCAAGTTATTTACCAGTCGGGTCGTGTTCAGCACATGCTGGCGAATTTCGCTGGCCTGGCGAGCGTGCGGAGAACCTTCGCTTGCCAGATCAAGCGTTAAGATTTCTGCCTGACCAAACAGCACCGTAAGCGGGGTGCGTAAATCGTGAGACAGCGCCGCCAGCAGCGCGTTGCGGATCTGTTCACGCTCGCTGGCCATCCGCGCCTGTTCTTCGCTGGCGGTCAGCATCAGGCGCTCAAGAGCATTGGCCACTAACAGCGTAAACGTTTCCAGCAGGCGCTGTTGTTCCGGGATCATCAACTGGCGCAAATTTCCCGGTTCCACCACCACCAGTCCGTAGGTTTTCTCGCCGCTTTTTAACGGCAAAATCTGGTACGGCACGCCGGGTAAAGTGTCGGTGCCCGCACCCGCAGGCAGACCTTTATCAAAGCTCCAGCGGGCGATAGCATCGTCCCACGGCGTCATCCCCTGCGGATGTGTTAGCGGCAGTAATATACCGTTGTCATCAGGTAACAACACCTGACTGCGGGCATGAAAAGTAGAAGCAATAAACTGCTCGCTGGTGGCGGCGATGTCCTGGGGACTGCGGCCTACCGCCAGCGTTTTTGACATTTCATATAAGTGTCGCGTGCGTTGCTCGCGGTAACGGGCTACCCGCGCCTGGTAACGCACGCCAGCGGTAAGATTCCCGATCACCAGCCCGACGGTTAACATCACCGTGAAGGTCAGCAGATACTGCACATCAGAGACGGCGAGCGTGCCGCGTGGGGCGATAAAAAAGAGATCGAAACTCACCACGTTAATGACGGTGGCAACCACCGAAGGCCAGCGACCATAAAAAAGTGCCACCACCACCACGCCCAACAGATACAGCATCACCAGGTTAGCGGCATCGAAGGCCATCAGCCACTGCATGGCAATTAAAGTGATAACGGCGCATAACGCGGCGGCAACCACGCAGCCCTGAATTTGCACCCGCCATTTGTCTTTAAAAGAGCGGCTATCCGGCGCGTTATTAATTGTGCGCGCAGGTGGTTCATCAAGCGCGACCAGTACCTGATCGAGGTCGGGGGCGATGCGCGCCAGTCGGTCGGCAAAGGTTTCCCGACGCCACCAGCGGCGCGAGGCCGGGCGACCGAGAATTATCTTGCCGAGATTATGCTCCCGGGCATAACGCACTACGGCTTTTTCTTCTGCCGGATCAGAAAGTGTTGCTGTCTCTGCGCCTAACTCCTGCGCCAGACGCAAGGCGCTGAGAATGGCTCGACGTTTTTTCTCCGGTAAGCGGTGCAGGGCAGGGGTTTCAACATATACAGCGTGCCAGACGCTCCCCAGCCTTGACGCCAGCCGCGCCGCCGCCCGAACCAGTTTTTCGCTGCCCGTATTATGCCCAATACATAAAAGGATCGCGTCGCGCGTGTGCCAGACTTTCTCTTCGCCAGGACTCCCCCGCCAGGCGCGCATTTGCTCATCTACGCGATCGGCAGTACGGCGCAGCGCCAGTTCGCGCAGGGCAATCAAATTGCCTTTGCGGAAAAAATGTTCAATGGCGCGCTCAGCCTGCCCGGCAATATAGACTTTGCCTTCTTTCAGGCGCTGGCGCAGATCGTCCGGAGGCAGGTCCACCAGCACCACGTCGTCGGCGGCATCGAAAAAAGGATCGGGCACGGTTTCCCGTACCTGAATTCCGGTGACGCCACTGACCACATCGTTCAGACTTTCCAGATGCTGAACGTTGACGGTAGTGAAAACATCAATGCCTGCTTCCAGTAGCTCTTCGATATCCTGCCAGCGTTTAGGATGACGGGAACCTGGCGCATTACTGTGCGCCAGTTCATCCATTAATATCAGCGCCGGACGGCGGGCGAGGGCGGCATCGAGATCAAACTCGCTGATATGCCGCCCACGGTACGCCTGGCGTTTCAGTGGCAGAACAGCCAGACCTTCCAGCATTGCGGCGGTATCTTTCCGCCCGTGGGTTTCTACCACGCCAACCACAATATCCAGCCCTTGCGCCCGCAGTCGCTGGGCTTCCGCCAGCATCGCCCAGGTTTTCCCGACGCCCGCACAGGCACCGAAGAAAACTTTTAGCTTTCCGCGATGCGGCGCGGCAGTTTGTTCCAGCAGACGGTCGGGGTCGGGACGTAAGGGTTCGTTATTCATCAAGCTTATCCAGCGCCAGATTGAGTTCGACAATGTTGACGACCGGCTGGCCGATATATTTCACCAGCGGTTGTTGGCTGTATTTTGCGACCAGTTGTGTGAGCTGTTCAACGCTGAGATTACGCGCTTTCGCCACCCGTGGGATCTGCCAGGTCGCCGCTTGCGGGGTAATGTTATTGTCCAGCCCGCTTGCCGAAGCCGTGACCAGTTCAACCGGAACGCTCGCGCTGGCATCCGGGTTAGCGGCTCGTAAAGCAGCAACGCGTGCAGCTATTTGTTTATTCAGCGCCGGATTACTGACCGCCAGATTGCTCCCGCCAGAAGCCTGTGGATTATAGGGCATTTCTGCCGTTGCCGACGGGCGGCCATGAAAATAGCCGTTATCGGTAAAATTCTGCCCGATTAATGCCGAACCGCGCACTGTATCACCTTCACGGATCAACGAACCGTTGGCCTGCCAGGGAAACCACCATTGCCCAAGCAGGGTGGTTAGCAGCGGGTAAACGCCGCCAGTAATCAATAACAGAAAGAGAAAAGTCGAGAATGCCGGACGTAATCCACGCATGGTAAACCTCACACCAGACCGCAAACGGTCAGAAGTAAATCAATGACTTTGATACCGATAAACGGCACCAGCAGCCCACCCATACCGTAAATCCATAAGTTACGGCGCAACATGGCAGAAGCGGTAAGCGGTTTATAACTCACGCCTTTTAATGCCAGGGGAATCAAAAAGACGATAATCAAGGCATTGAAAATAACTGCACTGAGAATGGCGGAGTCGGGCGAATGCAGGCGCATGATGTTCAGCGCATTCAACTGCGGATACGTTGCCGCGAACGCCGCCGGAATAATGGCGAAGTATTTCGCCACATCGTTGGCAATGCTGAAGGTCGTAAGCGAACCACGGGTCATCAGCATCTGTTTGCCAATATGCACCACCTCGATCAACTTGGTCGGATTGGAGTCGAGATCCACCATATTGCCCGCTTCTTTCGCCGCCTGAGTGCCGGAGTTCATCGCCACCGCGACGTCGGCTTGCGCCAGCGCTGGGGCATCGTTGGTACCGTCGCCAGTCATTGCCACCAAACGGCCTTCCGCCTGGTACTGACGAATCAACGCCAGCTTGGCCTCTGGTGTCGCTTCGGCAAGGAAATCGTCGACGCCCGCTTCCGCTGCAATGGCGGCGGCGGTCAGACGGTTATCGCCGGTAATCATCACCGTTTTAATGCCCATTTGGCGCAGTTGGGCGAAACGCTCTTTAATGCCACCTTTGATGATATCTTTCAGCGCAATAACGCCCAGCACGCGAGAACCTTCCACCACTACCAGCGGCGTGGCACCCTGACGCGCAACCTGATCGACTTTTTGGTCGACATCGGCAGGGAAGTGGCTACCGTTAGCCTCGACATGACGGCGAATGGCATCGACAGAACCTTTACGGATCATGCGGTTATCAATGTTGATCCCACTCATCCGGCTTTGCGCAGTAAAGGGTACAAAGGTGGCATGGAGCGACTGCACATCGCGCTCGCGCAGGTTAAAACGCTGCTTGGCGAGGATCACAATACTGCGGCCTTCCGGCGTTTCATCGGCCAGCGAAGCCAGTTGTGCGGCGTCGGCCAGCGTTTTTTCCTCCACGCCCTGCGCGGGGATAAACTCTGATGCCTGGCGGTTACCGAGGGTGATGGTGCCGGTTTTATCCAGCAGCAGGACGTCCACGTCGCCCGCAGCTTCAACTGCACGTCCGCTGGTGGCGATCACATTCGCGCCCAGCATCCGGCTCATCCCGGCGACGCCGATAGCTGACAGCAAGCCGCCGATAGTCGTTGGGATCAGACAGACCAGCAGCGCTACCAGTACCGTCACGCTGACTGCGTTACCGCCCCAGGCGGTAAATGGCCATAGCGTTGCGGTTGCCAGTAAAAAGACGATGGTCAGGGCAATCAGGAGAATGGTCAGGGCAATCTCGTTCGGCGTTTTGCGTCGTTGTGCGCCTTCCACCATCGCGATCATCCGATCCAGAAACGTCTCGCCGGGGTTAACGCTGCACTCAATTACCAGCCAGTCAGAAAGAATACGCGTGCCGCCAGTGACGGAGGCAAAATCGCCGCCGGACTCACGGATCACCGGTGCTGATTCCCCGGTGATGGCGCTCTCATCGACCGATGCGCCACCTTCAATAACTTCACCATCGCAAGGGATAATATCGCCCGCTTCTACCAGCACGATGTCGCCTTTACGCAGTTGATCGGCCGGAACTTTGTCTACCACAGCACCATATTTCGGCTCGCGCAGCTTGCGAGCAAAGGCGGTTTTTTTCACCCCTTTCAGACTGTTGGCCTGCGCTTTACTGCGGCCTTCCGCCAGCGCCTCTGCGAAATTGGCGAACAGCACGGTGACCCAAAGCCAGCCACTAATTGCCGCGCTAAATAGCGCATTGCCGGGCATCGCACCGCTCACCATCGCGATACTAATAAAGGTGGTCAGCAGACTGCCGATCCAGACGATAAACATCACCGGATTGCGCCATTGCGCCTGCGGACTTAATTTTTTCACCGCTTCTTTCAGCGCCTGGGCGACAAGTGTTGGTTCGAATAGCGCCAGTTGTTTACGACTCATATTCAGTGCTCACTCAATATCATCAGGAGAGATATTCCGCCACCGGACCAAGCGCCAGGGCAGGGATAAAGGTCAGTGCGCCAACCAGCAACACGGTGCCGATTAACAGGCCAATAAACAGCGGGCCGTGCGTTGGCAGTGTACCGGAGCTGGCGGGTTGGCTCTTTTTACTCACCAGCGAACCGGCAATCGCCATCACCGGGATAATCACCCCGAAGCGCCCGACAAACATGCAGAACGCCAGTAAGCAGTTCCAGAACGGTGAGTTGGCGCTTAATCCGGCAAAGGCACTGCCGTTGTTGTTGGCGGCGGACGACACGGCGTACAGCACTTCGCTAAAACCATGCGGGCCAGGGTTGAGCATGGCGCTACGTCCGGCATCGGTCATCATCGCCAGCGCCGCGCCCATCAGCACCAGCGTTGGGGTAACCAGAATCGCCAGCGCGGTCAGTTTCATCTCGCGCACGTCGATTTTTTTACCCAGATATTCCGGCGTGCGACCAATCATCAGCCCGGCAATAAACACCGCCAGCAGGACGAACAGCATCATGCCGTAAAGGCCAGAACCCACGCCGCCGAATACCACTTCACCAATTTGCATCAACCACATCGGCACCATGCCGCCGAGAGCGGTAAACGAATCATGCATCGCAATCACTGCGCCGCAGGAAGCCGCCGTAGTCACGACCGCAAACAGGCTACTGACCAGTACGCCAAAACGGCTCTCTTTACCTTCCATATTGATGCTGCTGTCTGCGCCCAGCGCCAACAGATGAGGATTACCCTGAATTTCTGCCCACATCACCACGGCCACGCAGATGACAAAAATCACCGACATTGCCCACAGCAACATGCGCCCCTGACGACGATCGCCCGCCACTTCGCCAAAGGCAAAGCAAAGCGCCGTTGGGATCAAGAAGATCGCCAGCATTTGCACGAAGTTGGTCAGTGCGGTCGGGTTTTCAAACGGATGCGACGAGTTGGCATTAAAGAAACCACCACCATTAGTACCGAGCATCTTGATCGCTTCCTGAGAAGCCACCGGCCCCATCGGTAACAATTGCTGTGCCCCTTCAACGGTTGTCACAGCCTGATAAGGCAGAAAGTTTTGCAGCGCACCTTGTTGAATAAAAAACAGGGCGATCAACAACGCCACTGGGGCTAACACCCATAACGTGATGCGTAACAGATCGACCCAGGCATTGCCCAGTGTGCTCATGCTCTGGCGGGTAAACGCGCGGATGAGGGCGAAAATCACCGTAATCCCGCTGGCGGCAGAAAGAAAGTTTTGTACCGTTAAGCCCGTCATCTGACTGAAATAGCTCAACGTTGTTTCGCCGCTGTAAGACTGCCAGTTGGTGTTGGTGACAAAGCTGACAGCAGTATTCAGCGCCAGATCCCACGACAAACCCGGCAGTTGCTGCGGATTAAGCGGCAGATAGTGCTGACCGACCAGCATGAAAAACAGCACCGCCAGTCCCAGCAGGTTCAGGCAGAGAATGGCAGACAGATACTGCTTCCAGTTCATCTCACGGTCAGAGACGCCAAGTGCGCGAAAGAGTACGCGTTCAACGCCTGCCGTACCGGGAAGAGGAATATCATTAATCAGCCGTGCCAGCCCGCTGCCTAAAGGGCGCGCCAGCACCATCAGCACCAGTAAAAACGTGGCGATCAGTAAGAACCCTTGCGCAGCCATCAGAACGCCTCCGCATTGATCAGGGCATAAACCAGATAACCCAGTAATAAAAACACCAGCAACACGCCGGTTATCACGCCTGCACTCACAGTGCACCTCCAGTGGCCTAAAAGTGATACCGGAAGAGTAGAATTGTGGCTGCAAAGATTTCGCAAAAATCTGCGGGCGGGGTGTAAAAAAAGTATAAAAATGGCAAAAGCCATGATTTAACTAATGGTTAGTATCATTTTAACTTTTATGTAACTTAATTGCACGGTGAATGTAAATAAACCATCAATAAGCAAAAATAAGTGGTCGGATGAGTAGTAAAATTACACAAAAGGCGGTACTATTTTCATCAGATAAACGAATTCATTTTTCCGGTGTCATTCACCGGGTAGATACAAAAAAGGGGGAGAAAAGTATGGAACTCTATAAAGAATATCCTGCATGGCTTATCTTTTTACGCCGTACTTATGCGGTTGCAGCGGGCGTTCTGGCGCTGCCTTTCATGCTTTTCTGGAAAGACCGCGCCCGCTTTTACAGCTACCTGCACCGCGTCTGGTCGAAAACCAGCGATAAACCGGTGTGGATGGATCAAGCCGAAAAGGCAACCGGTGATTTTTACTGATTGCTAGCACATTTAAGCCAGCCTTGTATACGGGGCTGGCTTAGGCGTTCTGTATCAACGGATCTCATGACGCCTTCATTTCATCACTGTTTTATCTTCAAGTTTCGCTAGTACCCTTTTAAAAGGGTAACTCAGAATGCGGTTATCCTCATTGTCTCTCTAAGCGGCTCTATCGTCAGAAATCTCTGGTTAGGTTGGATACCCCATTACACACTTTCCTGTAACTTCAGTGTAAAGTGAGAAAGTCGCTATCACTTTTGCTCACTCCAGCATCTAAATAAATTCCGAATTTTGCTATTAATATCGCTACTTCAATAAAAGTAGATAGTAAAGAGAGTAATATATACTTTATTGATATATTAAGAATAATTCATTGTTAATGAATCTAATGCGATAAGGTGTATTGGTGTTAATAAAAAGATATTGTATTTTTAGTTGATAATTAAAAACACACAATATTTCAGCCTTTTCTATGTAAGAACTCAATTTTATAAGGTATCCATTTTTATATGGAGGCGGTAGCGTGTCTGTTGTTGGTGGTTTTATTTACACGCTGAATATAATTGAATTATCGAATATATAACTACGTATCCGTTCCAGTCGTCATAACTATTGATAATTATTTGATATTATTATTGATTATTGCTGGAAAGATAAAAGTGAGCGACAAAGCAGCAATAGACGTCACCTTCATGACTAAAAAATAAATAAAAACCCATCAAAAAATAATTCGTTTATTAAAAAGGACTCATGCCATTATGACGGAATATTACCTCAATGAGACAGTTATAACTTTCACCG
>NZ_PTSN01000078.1:0-914 GCF_002965865.1 Escherichia sp. MOD1-EC6098 | reverse complement strand
TCATCGCTGATGCCATCCATCTTCACACTGTAATTGCGGGAGTTATAAATCCAGTTGGCTTCCACAAAAGGCTGGAAGGAACGCTCTTTATGCTCATCAAGAGCATTATGGCCTTGCAGATACGCTTTCACCCCCAGACGCGTTTGCAGGTTGCCTTCGGTGCTGTCCTCAACCAGAGTGCCATTGTCTTCAGTATGATTGTCTGCCTTCACATCCATCCACGTCAGTTGCATTTTTGGCTGCAACCAGTAGCTGGTACGCGCATCGGCGCTTTCACCAAGACGGAAGGTATAACCCGCTTCAATGGCAGCGGTTATGCCGTCAGAGTGATATTTCTCACCCGGCAGGTACTCGCCGGAGACGGTGTTATCAAACCAGTTATAGAGCAACCAGCTATCAACATAAGTCCCGGTTTTGTCCGCTTCGTTAGCGTACCAGGTGCCATACACCCCCACACTGTAGCCGTCGATTTGCCCACGTGAGCTGTACCCGGTCAGGTTGGAATGGGTGTGACTCTTGCTGTTGGCATAGCCAGCCATTAAGCCGAGATGCCAGCGATCAAGGTCATTACTGCTCCATTGTGCGAGGTCGCCGCCCAGTTGCAGAACATAACGGTTGCTCTGGGTGCTCAATTCATCCGAACGATCTTTAAAGCGATTATGCCCGCCAATGTTACGCATCCACAGGCTGGTCACTTTCTGCTCGCCGGTCAGCAGGTCGGTGTATTGTGTTTCCCCCAGACGGTCATGCAGTCGGGTATTAAACAGCGTATTTGCCGCCTGAATATTGGCCAGATAGCTGCCAATTTCCGGGCGATACAGATGTTTTCGTTCTGGTTGTGGAACAGATGGCGTAACAGGTGGCTCCGGTGTCACAGGCGGTTCTGGTGTTACAGGGGGTTCTGGTGTTACAGG
>NZ_PTSN01000077.1:0-923 GCF_002965865.1 Escherichia sp. MOD1-EC6098 | reverse complement strand
AAAAGACTCTGATTGCACTGGCTGTGGCTGCCTCTGCTGCAGTATCTGGTTCTGCCATGGCGTGGACTCCGAATGGCACTGGTGGTTCTGTTGACCTGGGCGGTACCCTGACTCCGGTAGAAAAAGTTACCCCGTGGGAAGTTAAAACTGGGGCCGCAGTAACCGGTCTGGATGCGCAGATTCAGAAAGGCCAGAAAGTAGTTGATGTTGCTGTAAACAAGGCAATTCCGGTTCTGGGTATTCGTACTCAGACTACTCAGGCATTCCAGGGACAACCAGGTATCTCTCCACAGATTGACTATGGCAATGCTGTTAATGTTGATGCATTTGAAAATGGTCGTGCACCAGTCACTCTGGAAGTGAAGGATGATACCAATGCTAAAATTGGCACGCTGACCACGTCTTTGGGAGCATCTGCACTGGTGTCTGTTAAAGGCCCGTGGAGTGGATTTAACCATTCTTATTCTGATACAGCTGGGCAGGGATTCTTTGGCGGCTTACCTAAAAATAAAGCACAAACTCCGGATGAAAACATTGCCTTTAATGTAATGCCTGAGGTGGCTGATCATTATATCGATCAGGGCGTTGGTTATTCTGAAGTTGGTACAACCACAAGCTTTACTAATACTGAAGCTACTTATAGTGGCTATTATGGAGCAGGTATTGAGCAGGGCAAAACCATCAAGATCACACTTGATCAGGCTGCTTCCGGCGATGCTCCAATCCAGTGGAAAGCTTCTCTGCCGGTTACTGTTACCTACATGTAATCCAGCAATTGTCTAACAGTAAACTTTTTCCGTTTACTGCTGATTAAAAATTCAGGTCACTGTTTCCGGTGACCTGAATATACGGAACCGGGATGTTGGAGCAGGTGTTTTTTCTGTCGGAATGCGTTGTGACGCATGTCGGTTCTGTATTGTTTT
>NZ_PTSN01000076.1:0-938 GCF_002965865.1 Escherichia sp. MOD1-EC6098 | reverse complement strand
ACCGCCAGCACGCGCCCGCCGATGCTGATACCGGCATAGTCATCATCGCAGATTTCAATGACATCGCCCGGTACATGGCGAAGCCCTTCAGCACCCACGCTGAAATCCACGGTCTGCGTCTCCAGCAGTTCCGTTTTAATCAGCCACAGCCCGGCGCGGTGTGCCTGCCCCCGGCTGGTACAGCCAAAGGCATCCATCTTCGTGACATTACGACCGTAACGGGCAATGGCCTGCGTATCTTCAACAAGCTCTGTCGCCGTCTCCCAGCCGTTATCCGGGTCAATCCAGTTCACCTCAACGGCATTATGGCGGTCCTTCAGGGCGCTGAAGCTGTAGCGGAACGGCGCGCCATCATCCGGCATCACCACATTACTGCGGTTATAGGTCCACACCTTATCCGACGGTCGGTCCTGCACGAACGTCAGCGTCTGCCCGTTCCATACCGGCATACAGCGCATCGCCGAGCAGAAATCACTGAGAACATCCCACGCCTTACGCTGTGTGGTCAGCCAGGCATTACAGGAAATGCGCGGCTCCGTGCCACCAAAACCGTCCGGCACCGACTGGTCGCAATTCTGGCCGATGACATACAGCGCCCATTTGTCCACATCCGCCGCACCAAGACGTTTACCCATGCCGTAGCGCGGGTGGGTCAGCATATCCCACAGACACCAGGCCATGTTGTTGCTGTATGCTGGCTTAAACGTTCCGTCCCAGATACCGCTGTATTGCCGCGTCTGCGGGTTATAGTTCGACGGCACCTGCAGAATGCGCCCGCGAAGATGATAATTACGGCTCACCTGCTGGCTGCCGAACTGTTCCGAGTCCACCTGCACGCCGACCAGTGCCGTGTTCGGGTAGCACTGTTTCACATCGATGATTTCGGTGTATGACGACCAGAGCGTTTTGTTCTGCAGCTGGTCTGTGGTGCTGTCCGG
>NZ_PTSN01000075.1:0-971 GCF_002965865.1 Escherichia sp. MOD1-EC6098 | reverse complement strand
ATTCCTTTACTAAATAAGGATCTTCATTCTCTGATAATATTTCTTGTAGATATCGACAAGTATCTTTATTTCCCATATCAATCACGTATAAAGCAATCGAGTCAACGATATCATTTTCAAAAGAATCAATAGCCACACAATATATGTTTATTAAATCTCTCAAACCATCATTAACATCAACTTCTAATTTATTTAAGGCTTCATTATATTGATTTCGGATATTCATAAAACCTCACATTAATTATATGGGAATCGTCCCGGAGACATTGGAATGTGAACATCAGCGTTATGATTCGGATTTGTTCCTCGATCAGACCCCCCACCAGTGGCAGTATGCCTGCCAGTCACGTCTCGCGGGCGATAATTCCCATTAGAAACACTGGATGTTGGAACTGTTTCAATATGAGCATGAGGTACAGCATCAGCATAATGTGAAGGTGAGCGAGGATTTGCCGGTTCAAGCCTCACCGCAACAGTATTTCCGTCAGGTAATGCTTTTGTCCAGACCTCTCCCCCACTATGCGCTTGTACCGACGAATAACCTCGATTACGCAAAGTTTGTCGTATTTCCCCTGGAGTTTTTCCTGCAAAATTGGGTAGGCCACCTATTTCTTCCTGAATATTCTGTGCACTTCTGAAGCGCCCATTACTTCCCCTTAATTTACAAAGACCAAGTGGATCAATATAACTTAACGGATTAGGCGCATATTGGTAGAGGTTTATTCCCCCAGCCAGCCCTATCGGGTCCGTTACTATGAACCGCCCGACATCCGGATCATAATTACGAAAGCCCGCTCCCCGCAAGGACTGACGCCAGATAGTTTCTGTCCATGGCTGCTTTTCTCATCTTACGTCTTAACCCTGCCTTGAATACCTTATCATTCGTCAAAATATTAATAGCGATGTGCCGTATCCCTGAAAATAATTCTGCTGCATTTCCTCTTCTTATTTTGCAGTCGTCTTCATTCATT
>NZ_PTSN01000074.1:0-1010 GCF_002965865.1 Escherichia sp. MOD1-EC6098 | reverse complement strand
CCAACGGTACGGCCGCCTTCACGGATTGCGAAACGCAGACCGTCGTCCATCGCGATCGGGTGGATCAGGGTAACAACCATTTTGATGTTGTCGCCCGGCATTACCATCTCTACGCCTTCCGGCAGTTCGATAGTACCAGTCACGTCAGTAGTACGGAAGTAGAACTGCGGACGGTAGCCTTTGAAGAACGGAGTATGACGGCCGCCTTCATCTTTGGACAGAATGTACACTTCAGATTCGAACTTGGTGTGCGGCTTGATGGTGCCCGGCTTAGCCAGTACCTGACCACGTTCGATTTCTTCACGTTTGATACCACGCAGCAGAACACCTACGTTCTCACCAGCACGGCCTTCGTCCAGCAGTTTGCGGAACATTTCAACGCCAGTACAGGTAGACTTCTGAGTCTCTTTGATACCAACGATTTCAACTTCTTCGCCAACTTTGATGATACCGCGTTCCACACGACCGGTAACAACAGTACCACGACCGGAGATGGAGAATACGTCTTCGATCGGCAGCAGGAACGGCTTGTCAATCGCACGCTCTGGTTCCGGAATGTAAGAATCCAGGAAGCCAGCCAGTTCCAGGATTTTCGCTTCCCACTCTGCGTCGCCTTCCAGCGCTTTCAGTGCAGAACCACGAACGATCGGAGTGTCGTCGCCCGGGAAGTCGTACTGAGACAGAAGTTCACGAACTTCCATTTCAACCAGTTCCAGCAGCTCTTCGTCATCAACCATGTCGCATTTGTTCAGGAACACGATGATGTACGGAACGCCTACCTGACGACCCAGCAGGATGTGCTCACGGGTTTGCGGCATCGGGCCGTCAGTCGCAGCAACAACCAGGATCGCGCCATCCATCTGAGCAGCACCAGTGATCATGTTTTTAACATAGTCGGCGTGCCCCGGGCAGTCTACGTGTGCGTAGTGACGGGTCGGGGTGTCGTATTCAACGTGAGAAGTGTTGATGGTGATACCACGAGCTTTTTCTTCCGGCGCGTTATCGATCTG
>NZ_PTSN01000073.1:0-1048 GCF_002965865.1 Escherichia sp. MOD1-EC6098 | reverse complement strand
CCAGGATCGCGACAAGATAGACGAAGTTATGCAATTGTTGCCAGCGTTTGCCTAAGTTTCGCTGCATCGCCTGCGTGGAAGTGAATGTTAAAGCCAGTAAAATCAGCCAACTGATAATTCCGAGCGTTAAATAAGGTCGGGTGATTAATTCCTGACCCAATAACGTCAGATTATTCACTCCCAGCTCCAGCAAGGCATAACTGGTTAAGTGCAGCGTTGCCCAAGCGAAACACCATAAACCCAACAGGCGGCGAGTGCGAATCAATAATGGTTGTTTAGCGTAGCGCGCCAGCGGTGTAACCAACAAGGTCGCCAGCAAGAATTTCAGCGCAGTCCGACCGGTAAAATGCTGAATATCTTTCACCGGATCGGCACTTAATCCACCGTGGTTAATTGCCCACATCAGCCAGACAAACGGCAAAAATCCGGCAAGATGCAGGCAAACTTTCAGCCATGTCACTTGTTTTGCTGTCAGTCGCACTTAGAAATTCTCCCGTAAATCCAGTCCACGATAAAGCGACGCCACTTGATCGGCGTATCCGTTAAACAACAGCGTTGGCTGACGTTGTACATCAAGAATGCCACCTGAACCGATAAACCGTTCGGTAGCCTGCGACCAACGGGGATGATCAACATGCGGATTGACGTTGGCATAAAAGCCGTATTCATCGGGCGCGGCCAGATTCCAGGTGGTTGGCGGACGCTCCCGGGTCAGCTTAATACTGACAATCGATTTAATCCCTTTAAAGCCATATTTCCACGGCACAATCAGCCGTACCGGTGCGCCATTTTGCGGCGGTAACGCCTTGCCATAAACACCAACGGTCATCAGTGTGAGCGGATGCATCGCTTCGTCGAGACGTAATCCTTCTATATAAGGATATTTCAGGCCGCCGCCAATAAACCGGTCCTGCTGGCCTGGCATCTGTTCCGGCGCATAAATGGTTTCGAAGGCGACGTATTTCGCGTTACTGGTCGGTTCTGCCAGTGCCAGCAATTTGTGCAGCGGAAAACCAATCCACGGCACCACCATCGACCATGCTTCTAC
>NZ_PTSN01000072.1:0-1114 GCF_002965865.1 Escherichia sp. MOD1-EC6098 | reverse complement strand
CTGCGTTGCGTAAACATGGTTGCTGATCTGTGGCACGCGCCTGCGCCGAAAAACGGTCAGGCCGTTGGCACCAACACCATTGGTTCTTCCGAGGCCTGTATGCTCGGCGGGATGGCGATGAAATGGCGTTGGCGCAAGCGTATGGAAGCCGCAGGTAAACCGACCGATAAACCAAACCTGGTGTGCGGCCCGGTGCAAATCTGCTGGCATAAATTCGCCCGCTACTGGGATGTGGAGCTGCGCGAGATCCCTATGCGCCCCGGTCAGTTGTTTATGGATCCGAAACGGATGATTGAGGCCTGCGACGAAAACACCATCGGCGTGGTGCCGACTTTCGGCGTGACCTACACCGGTAACTATGAGTTCCCGCAACCGCTGCACGATGCGCTGGATAAATTCCAGGCCGACACCGGTATCGACATCGATATGCATATCGACGCTGCCAGCGGTGGCTTCCTGGCACCGTTCGTCGCCCCGGATATCGTCTGGGACTTCCGCCTGCCACGCGTGAAATCGATCAGTGCTTCTGGTCATAAATTTGGTCTGGCTCCGCTGGGCTGCGGCTGGGTTATCTGGCGTGACGAAGAAGCACTGCCGAAAGAGCTGGTGTTTAACGTTGACTATCTCGGCGGGCAAATCGGGACTTTTGCCATCAACTTCTCGCGTCCGGCGGGTCAGGTGATTGCCCAGTACTATGAATTCCTGCGCCTCGGTCGTGAAGGCTACACCAAAGTGCAGAACGCCTCTTATCAGGTCGCCACTTACCTGGCGGATGAAATCGCTAAACTGGGACCGTATGAGTTCATCTGCACCGGTCGCCCGGACGAAGGTATCCCGGCGGTTTGCTTCAAACTGAAAGACGGGGAAGATCCGGGATACACCCTGTATGACCTCTCTGAACGTCTGCGCCTGCGCGGCTGGCAGGTTCCAGCCTTCACCCTTGGCGGTGAAGCCACTGACATCGTGGTGATGCGTATTATGTGTCGTCGTGGCTTCGAAATGGACTTCGCTGAACTGTTGCTGGAAGACTACAAAGCCTCCCTGAAATACCTCAGCGATCACCCGAAACTGCAGGGTATTGCCCAGCAGAACAGCTTTAAACATACCTGATAAC
>NZ_PTSN01000071.1:0-1302 GCF_002965865.1 Escherichia sp. MOD1-EC6098 | reverse complement strand
CCCCTGAGGAATCCCCAGAAAACAAGACAGGCATAGTGAGATGTGATCTAATTGATTGTGCTAACAATTTCAAGGGGATCACCACTATGCCTGCACGTTCATTATGCCAAAATTTCCTTAACAACATACTGGCCCCTTTGCATCTTTACCGTCAAAAATCACTGATTGACGCAACTAATGCTGTAATAAATGGCGCTTCCCTCACACTTACCAGTATCGGGCGTCATTTAACCGGTACGGCATCAGTTAAAAACAAAATAAAGCGGGTGGATCGACTGTTGGGGAATCGACATTTGCAAAATGAGGTTTCCACCATTTTTCAGCGAATTACCCAAAAGATTACGCGGGGAATGTCTCGTGTTGTGATACTCATTGACTGGAGTGCTTATCATGCCTCTCGTTTTCAGCTTTTGCGGGCAAGCCTGGCATGTGACGGGCGTTCTTTACCGTTGATGAGTTGTGTCGTTCCATCATCACAGACAGCGAATGCAGATGTACATGAGCGTTTTCTGGAATCGCTTGCTGAGTGCTTTTCCCCCGGGACTGATGTCATTGTTATTACAGATGCCGGTTTTCAGGGGCGATGGTTCCAACAGCTCCGCTCCCGTGGCTGGACCTATATTTGCCGGGTACTGGGCAATCATTATTACAATGTTGGTGATGGCTGGGAAAAGGTGTCGGACTCAGGCACAAAAGCATCAACGACAGCAATTTATTTAGGTGAAGGCCTGCTGGGTCGAGATAAAAATGCACAACATGAAGGGCATTTTTATCTTTATAAAAGTAAGCCTAAAGGTCGTAGATTTAAACGCTCGAAGGAAAGAGCAACCAGACCATCGGTGACGGCTAAAGCTCGTACTGCCGGGAAATCACCATGGTTTATTTTCACAAACAGTACTGAGTTCTCGCCAAAACAGGTAATGAAATTATACAGCCGTAGAATGCAAATTGAGCAAAATTTCAGGGATGAAAAAAATCCTCGCTGGGGATTTGGACTACGGTTTGGTGCCAGTCATTCATCTGGGCGGGTCACGGTATTGAGTCTGATCGCAACATTAGCCAGTATCATTATGTGGTTAAGCGGTTTCAGCCTGGAAAACAAAGGGATACATCATAAATATCAGGCAAATACAGTGAAGCACAGGCGAGTCATCTCGTTATTAAAACTGGCGGAGAATGTGATTCGACATTCTCCACTCATACTAAACACACTGTCACTTGACGCAGGGCTGAAAGTTCTACAGCAACGGTATACCAATATGATAATGGTTTACTAAATTTTCTGGGGATCCCTCAGGGGAT
>NZ_PTSN01000070.1:0-1379 GCF_002965865.1 Escherichia sp. MOD1-EC6098 | reverse complement strand
GCCTTAAAGGCTGAGCAGCCCTGAACCGTGGCACCGGACTCATACAGACGCACAGTGAAGTCACGCGGCGGCACAGACGCCCCCGTGGACTTGCGGTAAGTCCCGAATGTCAGCCGGCCACTGTTGCCGGTACTGTCCGCATCCACCACCACATGACAGGCCGAGGCCACCACGTCAGCACTGAATACGGTTTTCTGAACAGCGGCGTGAGAAACCCCGCCCCCTGCCAGAAGCAGAAGTACTGAAAGCGATAAATTTTTCATGCAACTGTTATCCCGTATATGGAATACCGGCTTCTGATATATAAAAAGGAACCAGCCTGTTTACCGCCTGATGGGTACGCTGAATACGCCCGAGAGCACCAGAGAAATATCCCTGAGAAACCTCATGTCGTTCACAGGCCTCCCTTCGGGTATAACCCAGAACCAGAAAATCCCTCAGCGCATTAAGAACCTTTTCACTGTGAACCGGAGATATTTCAGCTAATAACCAGAACTGGCTCTCTGACATTTTTCCGGGCGACAAGGTACGCCCGTGCTTCTTGCTCAGATACAGGTCACTGCTGTTCATTTACATCTATTCCAGAAACATAACCAGACAAAAAGACGACATAAATCCGGATAACAAAAATGTATTCACTCTGCTGCCGTCCTGTTTTCTGCGGCGAAGATTATCACGGTGTTTTATAGCGAAAAACATCAATTTCACGATCTTTATAACCAAACAACAACTATTTAATGGCACAAAATCCTGACAAAACCCCGACAACTTAGGATAAAAAACCAAAAACAAAACAAAAAACAGATAAAAAGATCGTTGTTTTTGTAAACACCAATATTGCCTCCTGGACAGATTTTTTGTTCTTATTTAGATATTCATCAAAAAACAGATCCCAATTTTCACAAAAAATATGAATTTAGAATAATAAAAAATATTAAACATGGAAATTAAAAACACAGAAACAAAAATATGCCCAGTCACTAACCACTCAATAAAGCAATAAACAGTCAAAACAGAGCACTACCATTACTAACATCCTTTATTTTCATGTGGTTGCAATGATAAAAGATGGCAATGAGATTCAACGTAAGTAAGGATGTATAATAAAAAGGATTACAGCTAAGAGTGTTAACAGAAGATGAAGAAAAAGCAGATACTGGATTTTATTCAGGAAATAAAGACACCATGCAGAACGACTGATATTGCCTCGCGTTTTGAAATGAGTGCCTATCAGGCCCGCCATTATCTTATGTGTCTTGAAAAAGAAGGAAAAATAAGGCGTACGCCTCTTCGTCGTGGTGCCCGTACTTTATGGGAGGTAGCAAGGGAAACGGAAAAGTATTAATAAAAACATGCATTTTTTCTGCATGAACTTCACT